>JANXEL010000057.1 GCA_025058535.1 Ignisphaera sp.
ATCAAAATTCCTCTCACCAGCACCATACCCTACTGCCTCCATTTCAAATAGTGGATACCGATAATCAAATCTTTTAACCAGATTTACAAGTAAGGCTGCACCCGTCGGTGTTGTAAGCTCCCCTTCGACGAATCCACCAACTACAAGAGCTCTGCCTTTCTTAAGGATCTCAATTGTTGCTGGTGCTGGCACTGGGTATGTTCCATGGGAAAATCTTGTGTATCCCCCTCCAAGGGCCACAGGCATTGAAATAGTATACGCATCATATAGATTGAGGCCCTGTAAAGCTAGCGCAGTTCCGACAATATCTATGATGGTGTCCACAGAACCTATTTCATGAAGCTCTACCTCATCTACACCAATACCATGAGTGTGGGCCTCAGCCTCTATGAGTGTCATTAGAACATTGTGGGCGAACTTGTCAGCTTCCCTGCTAAGGTCTACCTTTTCCGCTACACACTCTACAGCTCTAATTAGCTCACCGCCCTTTCTATGGATGTGCTCTTCAGTCATATCTACATTAAGCTTTTTGGCTCTCACTCCACCTCTGACAACATCGGTAAATGAAATGCTTATGCTAGATACACCATTGACGCACCTCAGTATCGCGTCCCCGATATTTTCAACAGTCTTTTGATCAGCTCCTAGGGATACTAGCGATGAGAGAAGCATATCCCCTGAAATACCGGCTATGCTAGGATCTACAACTAGTACTCTACCCATACATACTGCACCACATAGGCTACATAATACTGCCTTCTATACTGGATAAAAAGATATCTATAGGGCACAGTTACAGCATCAATAGTAAGACACGTCCTACTAGGGTTGCGCTTACATAAAGCTGGTACTAGACCGTTGACTAACGTCGATCTAAAAAGAGTTCAGCAGCTATGGACTTTAATTATTTGCAACAGTAGGAAAATAACTATCTGATTAGCTAATTTTAACTTAGTTCCTGCTGAACGTAAAACTTAAATAATGATCCACAGCAACCCACCTACAGGTGTTAATAATGGAGTATGTGCGCCTTGGATTTTCAGGTGTTAAGGTTTCAAGAATATGTTTGGGTGCAATGTCTTTTGGCGATCCTAAGCTGCAGATCTATGGAGGTGGAGGATGGGTAGTTGGTAAGGAAGAGGCGTTCAAAGTATTAAACAGGGCTTGGGATCTCGGAATAAACTTTATCGATACCGCCAATGTGTATTCAATGGGTAAATCCGAAGAGATTTTGGGTGAATTCCTACAGGGTAGGAGGGAAGACGCTGTTATTGCGACAAAGGTCTACTTTCCAGTAAGCGATAAGCCTAACGATAGAGGTCTATCTAGGAAGCACATAATGAAGCAGATATGCGATTCTCTACACAGACTTAAAACCGATTATGTGGATCTGTACCAGATTCATAGATGGGATTACGATACACCCATTGAAGAAACTCTTTCAACACTTACCGATCTTGTACACCAGGGTAAGGCGAGGTACATCGGAGCTTCGAGCATGTGGACCTGGCAGTTTGCCAAGGCCTTTTTCATAGCTGAGGCTAAGGGTTATGAGAAATTTGTTAGCACACAAACACCTTACAACCTTCTGTATAGAGAGGAAGAGAGGGAGATGATACCATTCTGTAAGGCACACAACATTGCGTATATGGCGTACAGCCCTACAGCAGTTGGGGTTCTCTCTGGTAGGTACTATAGAGACGGTAAAATCGTGGTAGGTCCTGATGCTCCGGAGCGTCTGTGGCCGGAAAGAGGGTTCTATGCCTACAAGATTTACATAGAGCCTCCGGAGAATGCTGAAATAGTGAAAAGGGTTATAGAGGTAGCGAAAAACAAGGGTGTTACACCTACTCAGATTGCCATAGCATGGCTGCTCCACAAAGGTGTGACAGCTCCCATAATAGGGACAAGTAAGGTGGAGCACCTTGAGGAGGCTGTCGAAGCACTTAAAATCAAGCTCACAGACGATGAGATTAAATACCTAGAAGAGCCCTATAGACCGAAACCTGTGCTTCACATACCTCCACCCCAGCTGTAGCGGAGGCCTATACTCTACTACAATATCCTAGACTCTACAATACTGTATTTTTAGATTTTAAATTAGTGCAAGGACTTTCCATGCTGAATTTTTAGCTATGCCCTTGATCTGTACATGGAGATTCTTCGGCCAATTAAGCTAGCAACAATACCTGCATTCACTCCATTATCCACATTTACAACAGCCAGACCCAGTGGACATGCCTGCAGCATTGAATAAAGTGCTGCTATACCACCTCCACCAATACCATAGCCTACGGACGTTGGTACACCAATAATTGGTACATCTAGTAGAGATGCTACTACGGAGGGCAGAGCACCTTCCATGCCGGCCACGACTATCACAACATCAACGTCCTCCTCCTTAAGCCTCTTAACTGCTTCTAGCACTCTGTGGAGCCCTGCGACACCCACGTCGTATAGTGTCAGAACTTTGCACCCCATTTCCATAGAGATGGTTTTTGCTTCCTCTGCTACTCTTACATCAGCCGTGCCTCCTGTGATGATGCCTATTCTACAGCTGTACTCTGGAGTTTTTACATTCTCCAGCCTTACAACCGCTATTCTACCAACCTCGTTCACATTAATAACCACACCATCTATAGCCAAATTCTTTAGAAATCTAATCTGATCATCCCTAAGCCTCGATATAATTACTCTTCCAGCAATAGGTACCACCCTTCTAATAATGCTTTCTAGTGTCTCTACATCTTTACCCTCACCGAAAACAACTTCAGGAGTATCCCTCCTCATGAGCCTGCCAACATCATATCTGACGATGTTATCTATATTCTCTATGGCAAAGAGCCTGATTCTTTTCAGAGCATCCTCAACGGTTATATCACCATTCGCTAAAGCTTCGAGTACAGCCCTAAGATCATTCAAGTACACACACCCAACTCAGATGCCTACTTACTGTGTTCGAGAAGCTCGATGATAGCGCCGAGAGTCTCCCTAGCATCTATGTATGTATACCTTCCTCCTCTGAACATGCCAGTCTGCTGGATGTAGCTACCAGCTCCGATAAATCTATCGATACACTCGGATCTCTCCCTAACATCAAAGGCTATGTGGTGTATTCCCTGTCCATGTTTTTCTAAAAACTCCCTCCACGTACTAGGCCCATCTATAGGTTCTATAAGCTCAATCACAATGTTGTTTAGGTTGAAGAACGCCAACCTAGCCCTTCCTCTAGATGGTGATCCCATGAACTGCATTTTAGTCTCCTCCCATCTATCTGTCTCAGTGACTCTGGATGGTTTCACTCCCAGTATTCTAGACCAGGAATCAATAGCCTTGTTTAAGTCCTTTACAACTATTGCAATTTGAGCAACACTTTTAAGCAGCTCTTCACACATATACTTCTACACCATAGATCCCTTGTACTCTGACTACACAAATTTAAGATTTGTGGACACCAGCGATCCAGCGTTTACATCTAGGTGACCACCTTATGGCAGGTGCATCGCTCAAGACCGTCATAGCCACACTTCTCACAGATTCAGTTATATGGGGAATATGGTTTGGTGGGCTGTGGTTGTACAGACCTGTGCTAGCTGCGAGGCTAACCAGCAGCTATACACATATTGCAGTATCCACAGCTATGCCGCTGATTGCTGCTTCAGCTACATACATCGCATCCGGCTTCCATGAGGAGTTTATAAGGAAATACAGAGTTGCACTATTTAAACTATCTATAGTCCTTTCAAGAGTAGTGTATCTGTTGACATCATACATTATTCTAGCCAACCTATTGGATGGTCTAGAGCTTCTCTATACTGTTTCAATAGGATTTACCGTTGCAAACGCAATTTCATCGTTAGCTGGAATTGCGTGGGCTGATTATGTAGCCGATAACGTTCCAACAAATCTTAAATCTAGATATGTTGCCCTTGACAGCATACTTGGCACGGTAGGAGCCTTAATTGGTACATCTATTGCAGGTGCGCTACTCTATGAGGTGCAGAGCATTGCAAGCTACGGTAAACTCTTCATGATCATTTCAACTATACTTTTAACCAATACTCCCATTCTCACAATATTTATAAGAGAATTCAACAGATCCTCCACAGTACGTACTAATGTGCAGAGCACTGTTGCTAGGAGAGCTGCACAGAACTTCTATCTTGCTACAGTTATAATATATTTGTCGGTAAATCTCTCTGCACCCATAATACCTCCATTCATAATACATAGATTTGGAGGCAATGAACTCTGGATAACACTAACTAATGGTGCTAATCAGGTTGCGAGCCTGGTAGCTCCTATGATGTGGAGCATAGTTATAGAGTCGCTAGGTTCTCTCAATGCTACCAAAATTGCCACAATCCTAGCCGTTATAGCGAACATAACGTTTCCGTTCATGCCTACACTGCATCTTCAGATCGTAAGAGCTTTTCTAGCAGGAGCTAGCGGTATTGGAATATGGGTGACGCTGTTTAGCTATCTCGTAAGGGATGTGGATTCTGGTCATAGAATTAGATACATAGCGAAGGTATTCACTATACAGAATCTGGTGCCAGCCATAGCCATGAATCTAGGTGGAGCTCTAGCTGACATACTTAGCACCCCTGAGATAGTTTTTCTACTATCTGCAGTAGGCTTTGCATCCCTCGCTTTATTGGGGAAGAGTTGAACTGCGTAGAAAAAGTGTGTGAGCTAATTTTACGTAATATCTAGTGCAGCACTACATGTGTAGTGTTGCGTGGTCTGGTATGCTTCTCTACATGATGGTCTTCACTAGCTCTGCTACTACACCCTCTGCCTCTTCTTTGCTCTTAGCCTCTACCACATGACTGTGATCTGGTAGGAGTACTACTGTATAGTTCTTGTACTTGACTATATATGCTGGCCCCTTATCCATACACTCTGCAAGCTCTGTTCCTAGCTGTGGACTCTTGAACACTCTGAGGAGTTTTGCGCAAGACGAGTATCTAAGCGCCTTTATGCCCTTTGCTAGAAAGGCGGTCTCGTCCTTGATTGTTACCACCCTATCCACCCTAACCATAGGGTGACACCACCTGCTACTCTTCCTTCTAAAGATTATAAGTTTTACTGAGATATGTATAACCACACTTTGAGGGTGGTATTACTGATGTTCAATTTATACACAGAAAGCTCACGTGCTGACACATAATTTCAATTCATCCAAAAATTTTGCAAATGTTTCAGTAAATTTTTTCGCCTGCTCCTTTGAATGCACCATTGATGGTAGAAGGTGGGGCATCTTTTCAGAAAGGTACAGTATTCTATTGATTCTCATAAACAGATGAAACGCTTCGTACACCTTACTGCTGTATCGTAGATAGTATGCATCCTCCACACTTCTGGGCTTCGATTTCGTGAAGTGGATACCTATCATGCTACCAACATTTGTAGTCCAGCATGGTCTACCATACTCCTCACACAGCCTATCAATCTCTTTAGCTACAGTGCCCCACATCTCGTTAAAGCTGCTATATCTCTCCCTATCCCTACTGAGATAGTCAATTAGTGTAAAGCCCGCCATGATAGTCACCGGGTTCCCGGTGAATGTTCCACCATGAAAGCTTCTGGATCTTGGCTCAGGGTGTTTCGTGTGATCAAGTAGAGCCATTAGCTCCTCTCTCCCACAAAAGGCTCCCGCACCAGGCATTCCCCCACCAACTATCTTACCCATAGTTACTATGTCTGCCCCTACATTAAAATACTCTTGTGCCCCTCCCAGTGAGAGCCTGAATCCTGTGATCACTTCATCGAATATTAGCACAGCTCCATACCTATCCGCAAGCTCTCTAACACCCTTTAAATAGCCATCCACAGGCTCTATACACCCACCTGCGCCGGGTACGGGCTCTATAATAATAGCAGCTACATCACACATCCTTAGTATCCTCTCCATCTCCTCTAAATCATTATAGGATACCGAAACTGTGTACTTAATTAGATCCTCCGGCAGCCCAGCTGATTCAGGTCCTGAAAATGGTGGTGAAACAGCTGTATGGAGCTGGTCCAGACCCCCGTGCCAGCCACCTCTAATCTTAACAACATATCTTCTCCTGGTGTACGCCCTAGCGAGCCTCACTGCATACATGTTAGCCTCGGTTCCACTATTAGTAAATCTAATCATTTTGCAGTTCGGAACTATCCTTGTCAAGAGCTCAGCATATTCAACTGCGTAGATGTTTTCAAAACCTAGATGAGTGCCGTGCTTTGAAATCTCGTATACTCTGTCAATAATGAAGTCAGGTGCGTGACCAAGTATGTGAGTTCCGTGACCCATCCAGTAATCGTCGTACCTATTTCCATCTACATCCCAAACAAAGGTGTCCTTAGCCCTAACTATGTAGAGGGGATAGGGGTGGAAGAACCTGGCATGGTATACCACACCCCCGGGCAGAACTTGGCTAGCCCTCTTAAAAACCTCTCTACTCCTAACGGTCATCTCATCATAAACCTTTGAGTATTTAGATATAATCTTCTCGATACTTTGTTCATATGAATTCATAGCCTACAACCTCCAAGAGTATAGCTGTATAGACTGTTTTCTATAAAAATATATAGCTTACAACAAAAGCATTCCCCAGAGACAGAAGAGGTTGAGAGAGTATGGAGGATTGCAATTTGCAGCAGCTTTACACAGGCTCTATCCTGCAATTGATCTGCTTAACAGAAGTCAGACAGATTTAGGCCACCTGATCGTGGTGCCAAGAGCTTAAAACCTTTAACCGTGCAGGCCGCGTGCACGTTAGTACACGTAGAGCCTAACCTCTAAATTCCAGACTTACAAGGAGGCTTCAATTCTGCTACGCCGTTTTGGAGATGATGATTCTGTGTAGAGGCCACAATAATATAGATGTGTTAGAGCTGTTTTCCAAACGCAGCTACACTGATTATGAGAGTGCACTCAAAGTGGTGAGTCCATATCTATGCTTAGTGAACCCTCACCCTCTCTGCCGATAAGGCTAGAGAGTTCTAGCCA
Organism: Ignisphaera sp.; assembly: GCA_025058535.1. GTDB lineage: Archaea > Thermoproteota > Thermoprotei_A > Sulfolobales > Ignisphaeraceae > Ignisphaera. The sequence continues at coordinate 6,998 of JANXEL010000057.1, forward strand.
CCTCTACAACTCTATCGTCTAGCGATATCAATTAGTAGCTTCTTTAGTTGCACTATAAAATTCTTTTTATTCCAATCGAGATAGAGTTCCCTATCGTCGACCGTCACAGGTATCAACCTCATTTTGCTTCTCCACGTATTGCTAAGCTGCTTTGAAAATATATCGACTATTTGCTCTCCAGTAATCACTGGCCTTACTCCTTTAACCTTATAGATGGCATAGATGGCAGTATATATTAGTATGGTTCTAGCTGCAGCTTCACTAAATCTATAGTTAACCCTGTATTTCACAGAACTGTTTGGAAGTTCATCCAAACACATAGTCGGCACTTTTTTAAGATTCACCGCCACATCGTTGCTATATCTATTGATTTTCAAAATTTCACCAATTCTTGGCAGAACTCTGCACGCCTTAGCTACCACAATATTCATACCGCTAAGAGCTCTCCTAATACTCTCCACTTCCCTCTCACAGTACTCATCAACACTTTGGAACAATTCCTTCATAAGCTCATCATAGTCAACATTAATTGAAAAGGAATTCCTGAGAAAGGGGATTATGGACATATTAATAAGCCGACTTACCACGGTATTTGTGTATGCAACAATTCTAAGGGGGCAGCAACCTGTAAAGGGACAGTAGATGAGTCTGGGCATGAAAAACACCAGCACCAGTTACTAAATATAATATCCGGTTACCAAATATAGTATACTGTAGATTAGTGGAACCAGATATACTTTTCTCTAAAATGTGTGAATGCATACTAAAGATTTTGACATTAGAGAATGGCAAAAATTATGAAATTGAAATGGAGTGCAGCTCAATTCTGTGAATTAATCACAGTGCTGAGGTGTTTGCATGTGCAGCTGTGCAGATCATCCCATTGCGGATTTTTGATATTTTGATAAAATAGTTGAATGCCGTTCACACCTTTCTTTCTGCTATTAATGGTATAATGGCAAGTGTAGAGCCCAGCACTATCCATACAGGTGATGGTAGGGAGAAGAGTAGAGGTGCTGTTAGTGCTCTTGAAACTCCGTGAATGACTACTGCATATATTAGGATGGATTCGCCTATCAATATTGAGATCACTGGATACAGCAATTTGCCCCTTTTTATGGGTCTTCTTCCGGATCCAACTATACCTGCTATTGTTATTGGTGCAAGGGGGAGCAAACCTGCGGATGATATTACAGAGAGCTCCACTATATATCCTATCCTCATCATGCTTGATGCCAGGGCCAGTGTAAGTAGTATGAGTATTGCTGATACCGCTGCTATCCTTGATGCTCTTTCGTTTGGTTTAACAACAAGCTTTTCATAGAGATCCCTTACTACTGAGCTTGATACGGTTAGCACTATAGAGTTTGCCGTCGAGATTGCTGCTGCTGTTATACCTACATAGGCAACTGCTGCTAAAAGTGGGTGGGATAGTGTGAGCATGTATGGTGTTACAAGATCTCTATTCTTTAAAAGAATGTTCTCTGCATCCCCACCCCTCAATGCTACATAACTCCTAAATGCCATTCCCAAGAACACGCATATAATGGTGTACATAAAGCCATACAGCGCAAAGTATTTCACAGTTCTTGCATACGACCTTTCATCCCTGGGTATATAGAGTCTTTGAACAACCTGTGGATTTGTTAGGGCGAAAAATATCCACGGTATAGTGAGACCTAGGAACATCTGAGGACTCCATGTAAATGAGAGTAGATCGCCGCTGGAACTACCGCTAAGACTTTCAATAAATGTGTTATAGTCTATGTTAGCAGAGGGCAAGAGAAATGCTACTACCCATATAGTGACTGCTATACTAGATCCCAGCATCCATATGCCTTGAAAGGCATCAGTCATAGCGACACTCCATAGACCTGCTACAAGTATCCAGAATGCAGTTGCCACAAATGCAAAGAGCACACCATATTCATATCCTAGACCAATAGAGCTGAATATCTCTCCCACACCCTTGAGCTGTGCCGAGGTGTACGGCACCAATGTAAATAGGTACAGCAGAGAGACGCCGATACCAACTACATTAGAGCCGTATAGATCTGCCAACATTTCGGATGGACTTATCCATCCCCTTCTTCTAGCTTCACGCCAAATAGTAGGTCCTACTACCCCCAGTATGATAACTGTTGCAGCTAGATAGACTAGCTCAAAGCCCAGGGCAGCAACTCCACCTGTAAACGTTAACCCGACCAAACCGACCATCATAAAAGCACTATAGGTTGTTGCAGCATAGGTCATTGCGGATATGAACCCACCGACCCTATAGCCCCCTACAAAAAATTCTCTAGAGCCTCTTCCAATGAATCTCCTACTTAACCAAGCCACTATAGATCCTGCCATGAAAAATAAGAGTAGAACAGCTATATAGAGTTCCCTCATTTCGTTTCACCACCCAATGATTTCCCTAAAATTCTCACCCCAATGAGTATAGAGATTACCGTTAAACCAATCCAGTATAATATTATCCCAACTCTACTGGTGCTCACTATCAACTCTGAGAACCATTTAAACATTGGAATATAAAATAGACATATGATAGCTGTACCCAATAATACCATAGACCTCATCTGCTTCACCATTAAACATTCGTTCAGAACCGAACAGTTTATAAGCTTTTATGCAGTAGACTCTGATATGAAAGAATTTGAGGAGTGTGGGCTTTATATGACCTCGGAAATTTCTCAGAGAATTCTCGATATGCTCTCTAGAAACCTTGATGGCATACCACAGTCGTATCTGCATAGAGCGGTGGGTGTTTCGAAATCATACATAAGTATGATTTTGAAGAATATGGAGAGGTCCGGCATTATTTATAGAATTAGGATTGGAAATTCGTACATAGTTAAGCTAGCAAGTAGAGCTACACAAATTTGTAATAAGCTGAAGCTCGGTATTGTGTGGTCGAGCGAATACCTTTTCCTAGGCCATTTTGCCAAGGCTCTCAAGGACATTCTTAACGTGGATCTATCAATCAATGTATACCCTAGTGCGCTACAAGCAACATCAGCCATCGCTAGAGGCGAGATAGATGCTGTTCTCAGCCCATTGATTACACAGCTATTTGCACACATCCTCACCAGAAATGTACTAATAGTTGGTGGTGGTGCTGGTGGGGGTGCTAAGATATATAAGTTTCCTAAAAGTAGGTCGAGTACTACAATATCTAGTGAGACATCCTCAATGGATTTATGCAGACTAGTCGCAGTAAGAAAAGGTATGGTTGAAGAGGAAGATGTGAAGTACTTTACTACTCCAAGTGAAGCAATAGAAATTATTAGAATGGGTAGAGCAAGACATGCAGTTTTATGGCACCCTCTAACAGAGCACATCAAGAATGTGGAGCATAGTGTGGTCGCAGAGTGCGGTGAATTTGAGGAATTAACGCACTGCTGTACTCTAGCCATATCAAGAAACGTTGGCACGGAATTGGTTGAGAAAATTTCAAGTATATATAAAAGTGCTATAGACAAGTTCGTAAAACAGCCCCTAAGGTACATAGATTGGTACTCTTCAATAACAGGAATAGATGCAGCTACTCTTAAAGAAGGATTAAAGACCTATACATATACGCCAGAAATCAGTATTAGAAGTATTCATAGAGTTGTGGAGACTCTTGGTTTAAGCATACCACAGAAAAGCACATTACTCAACGCTATTCTACTCCACTCCTAGGTTATTCTGCTAGAGGTGTGAGCCACGGTATAAAGTAGAGTTTTTGGGTGTAGCACTGAGGTGACCAATATTCACAGGAATGCTTCCATCAGTGCATCATAGATGTGACGCCGAGCCTAACGTGCACATAATCGCCCACACCCAGTCCTATGGATCTAGCAGATAGCAAGGTTGTTTGAGTACTCAACATTCAATTTAAAGGCCTTATATAGCACTACCTGAATCTAGCTAAAAGGTGCTAACCACCTTAGGGGTAGAGGCTGGGTAAAGAGAGGCACGAGCTTGCAAAGGTTAAACATTGGTGGCTGCAAGGGTCAACACGCATTGAAAATATTGGCTAGATGTGAACCTTATCTCTCATAAAGCCAACACTTAACCTTTACGCCATTGACTGTAAACTCTGGTGGAACCTGCTCAAAGCACTTCTTCATGGCATGAGGGCATCTGGCGACATATTTACATCCTCTGGCAAGGAACTCCTTTTCCTCTATTGTTGCAGTCAATTTTATTGCCTTTAACCATTTTTCCTTCCATCTAGGATCTGGTACGGGCGCCGATAGTAACAGCGTCTGTGTGTAGGGATGGAGAGGCTCGATAAATACTTTATCCACAGGTCCCTGCTCTACAACCCAACCTCTATACATTATAGCTACATAGTCACTTATGTAGTAGGCTGTTGAAAGGTCGTGTGTGATGTATATAAACGATATCTTAAGATCATCTCTGAACTCCTTAAACAGGTTCACTATAGTTACTCTAAGCGATGCATCTAGCATTGAAACAGGTTCGTCAGCTAGTATAAGCCTCGGCTTTGTGATCAGTGCTCTAGCAATTGATACCCTTTGTAGCTCTCCTCCGGAGAACTCGGATGGGTACTTACCCTTGACCTTCTCCAGGCTCAATCCAACTCTCTTGAGGACCTCCTCTATGTGGTTCTCGATCTCACTCTCATTAATTCTAGCAACATTTTTAGCCGTTTCATAGAGGTAGCTGTAAACTTTCTTTAATGGATTGAATGTGGCATAGGGATCTTGAAATACCGCCTGAACCTCTTTTCTAAACCACACTAAATCCTCTCCCTTAAGCCTGTGTATATCTCTACCCCTGTAGAGAACCTCACCATACTCCGGTACGTGAACCCCTAAAATTATCCTTGCAAGAGTTGTCTTACCAGAGCCGCTCTCACCAGCAACAGTGAATATAAATGGCTTGTCCTCAAGGCTTAGCGAGACCTCATCCACAGCTCTGAATTCAAAACCGAATAAACCATACCTGAATATCTTTACAACATTTTTTACCTCCAGTAGAGTGTTGCTCATGTACATCACCTCTTCACGTATAGCCAGCATGAAACGAACTTCTCTTTATCGATCTCAATTATGGGTGGCTCCTCCCTCCTACACACATCCATTGCATAAGGACACCTGGGATGAAATCTACAGCCGGGAGGAGGATTTATGAGATCTGGCGGGTGACCCGCTAACCCCTTTCTAAGCGTCTTATCACCTATTCTTGGAAGAGATTCTATCAGAGCCTTGGTGTATGGATGTAGGGGGTTCTCAAAAGTGTCATTAGTTGCCCCTAGCTCAACACCCTTACCAGCATACATAATCAGAATTCTATTTGTAACCATAGCCTGAACACCCATATCGTGAGTCACCACAATCAGTGTATTCTTCAGCTCCCTCTGTTTATCTAGTAACATCTGCAGCACTCCCCTTTGAACAACAACATCTACAGCTGTTGTAGGCTCATCAGCCAGCACAACCCTTGGTCTAAGCATGAGGGCGAGAGCTATCACTATCCTCTGCCTCATACCTCCAGAGAGCTGATGTGGATAGGCATTTAGAACTTCCTTACTAAGTCCAACGTTCTCCACATAATCTCTAGCAATGTTGTAGGCTTCATCCCTATCCACATTCATATGGGTGCTGATGGTTTCAATAAAATGGTCACGTATTCTCTGAAGGGGGTTTAGCACGTTCATAGAGTTCTGTGGTATATAGGATATATACTTCCACCATACAGATGTTCTATCCTTAACCGCAAGAATGTCAATACTCTGCTCATTAGCTCTGAGGACAACCTTTCCCTTCTTTACTACAAGTGGTGCTCTTGTAAATCCATATAAAATTTTCAAGAGCGTAGACTTTCCACAGCCGGACTCCCCGGCTATTCCGAGAACTTCATTATTCCTTGCATAAAAACTTACATTGCTTACTGCATCGACATACGCCGGAGTGTCGTTAACTGTAATACTATATCCTCCCGTAAGATCAATAGCTTCCAGCACTCTGTCAAGCATTATTGACGTCTCTCTATCAACAATCTCTCTCTTTGCCATTAGAATTCTACCACTATTGATATTAGATGTCCGGTTTTAAAAATTTATTGTCTATACATACACCAGCGACTCTCAGTGTCCACACCCACCCGTTGAAGCAGCACTCAGGGCTACTGCAATACCATTCTATTACTGAAACCATCCGTGTATAGGATGGATCGTAACTCGACTACATTTAGCAAACTGTATTTATTTCAACTAAGATTATAATGCTACCCATCTCACACTCTAAAGAATGTGGCGCTGTGCATGGTTGTCTCTATTGTCTTAACAGGTGTAGCTGTATGCGACATCATAATTGCTGGTCTTGAGCGTGTAGCAGAACCTGGTGATATAGTGTACGTTACGGGACTGTCATCTATAGAGATTGGTGGCCACCCGTGCAATATATCTATAGATCTTGTCAAGATGGGTTACAGGTCTGGCGACATTATTACCGTTAGCTCTGTTGGTAATGATCTCTGTGGCAAATTTATTTTGAACACCCTTAGGAGTTATGGTATTGTAACCGAGTTTCAGATTCATAGAGATGCCCAAACCAATAAGAATATTATTCTGGTTGTTAAAAACGAAGACAGAAGGTTTCATGTTGATGTAGATGCAACCACTAGGCTGTCCATAGATCACGTTATTAGTGTTATTGAAAGGTATAGACCTAGGCTATTCTATATAGCACCCGGTCTCTTGGGCAGTGTTGATGAAAGGCTTAGAGATGTCCTCACAGTGTCGAGGAGGCTCAACGCTATAAATATGATTGACATAGGAGCTGCTAAACCTTTTGGTAAGAAGGGATGGGATTTTCTTATAGACTCACTTAACAGTGTTGACATATTTCATGCAAACCTGTATGAGATTAGAAGAGTGTTTGGTATTGACAGTATTAGTAGAGCTGCAAAGAGTCTCCTTAATCAAGGTGTTAGGATTGTGTTGATAACAGATGGAGAGAATGGAGCTTATCTTGCGAAGGATGGCTACTTAGTGTACCAGCCTGCATTTAAAGTAGAAGTTATTGATCCTACAGGTGCTGGAGACGCCTTTCAAGCGGGCTTTATATACAAATTAATTGATGCATTGAATGGTGATTTGAACATGCTAGATACGTTAGAGCTAGGGGAGCTAAAGCACGTACTTCTATGGGCTCAAGCCTCAGGAGCTTCATGCGTAATGGGAGTAGGTGCTACAACGTCCGTCTCACGGAAAAACATAAATCAGCTTATTTCGAGTCAAGGGGATAGCATTCTGAGAGCTACGAAGATATGCACTATAGAATAGCCAACACTATTCAGAGTGAGCTTCGCATAAATCATCTAGAGAAGAGGGTGGAGCGACGTTTATAGGCTTAGCTACTTGGTGCTGGTACCTCGTGATTTGATAAACTCTTCTAGCTCACTTCTTCTTGGAAACGCAGTTACCGCACCTCTTTTAAGGCATTTAAGAGCCCCTGCCGCATTTGCATAGCTCATCGATGTTCTAAGATCTCTGCGCTCGAGAATGTGATTCACTATGAATGTCGCTGTCCATGCATCCCCAGCTCCGGTGGTATCAATAGGCTCTATTCTGTACGCAGGCATGTATAGTTCTTCCTCTTTCGTAACTACGTACGAGCCCATTGCTCCAAGTCTCACTGCAACTATACCAATGTTTGGATACCTCTCCATGATTTTTATAGCTGTGTGCCTATAGTCTCTGGAACCAAAGATGCTCTCGATTTCATCGAGCCCAATTGAGATCATTGTTGAGGTTCTTATGTATCTATCCATACGTTCTAGAGCTCTACCACCGCCACCCCATATATCCCACCTATAATTTGGATCTATAGATACATGGAGTCCTGCATCAAAAGCTCTCTTCATGACTGTATACACACTTTCGCTAAGAGGTGGATATGCTGTGGCTACACCAGAGACGTGCACGACTTTAGCCTTTAGAATTTCATCTAGATTAATGTCACTAACATCTAACATAGTATCCGCCGTTTTTACCCAAGGCTCTCTATAGAAAAAGAAATCTCTCTCGCCGCTTTTGTGATGAATAACAAATGCTAAACTGGTTCTAGCCTCCTTCCTTACGAGCCACCTTGTGTCAACTCCTTCATGTTCAAGGAAGTTTCTCAGCATGTCTCCAAATGAATCATTACCAACAGCACCGATGAAGGCTGATCTGTGATTAAGTCTAGCTACACCCACTGCAACATTAGCTGGAGCACCACCAAAATGTATTTCGAATCTCAGCCCATCTCTATAAACACCAGGTTCAGTAGGTATTACATCTACTAGTATTTCGCCCATGCAGACTACATCGATAGACAATAAGCACCCCTAAGCCTCTGTTTAAGTTCCGGCTTAAAACTCTTTCTTTTATCAATTCTAATAAGGATTTAAACCTCAATGAGCATTGATTAAGTAGTGCACCTTGCCACATACAGAAGGCACTTTCAAATAACTTTTAATTTGGATTTAATTACTGTATCTATGGTGCAGACTTTGAATTTTATAAAGAATAGATCTGAGTTGGAGAGGGATTATCTACATCGAATTGCTCTAGATGTGATAGAATACGGTTTAGAGTCCGCAGATCCATATAATGCTGTCCTCTCATCTATTAGTGTTAGAGATAATACCATTTACATAAAGAACCTTGAGATTAAAATTTTTGGCAGAATCCATGTTGTTGGTTTTGGTAAAGCATCAAAGAGAATGACAAACGCTTTGTACGATGTCTTAAGCGAGCGTATTGTAGGTGGCATTGTCATCTCTCCCGAAGATCCAAGCATAGTGGGCCCAGTAGAAGTTGTTAAAGGTGATCATCCAATACCTGGTAACAACACACTGAGGTCATCCCAAAAGCTGCTGGAATACCTCCAAAATAATGTTGGCGAGAATGATGTGGTATTTATACTCATTTCAGGAGGAGGTTCTGCACTATTTGAAGTTCCAGAGCACAACATCACTCTTGATGATGTTGGCAAACTAACTAAAGAACTTATGAGAAGAGGTGCTGATATATTTGAACTTAATGCTGTTAGAAAGAGGTTTTCAAGGGTCAAAGGTGGCAAGCTTCTTAATTACGTGAAAGCAAAGACAACAGTATCTATAATTGTAAGTGATGTTGTTGGAGATCGTCTTGATACAATCGCATCCGGACCTACAGCACCTGATGAAACAACCTACAAGGATGTATATAACATCTTAACCAGACGTAGACTGTGGGACGAAATACCGGATAGAATGAGGAGCATTATAGAGGCTGGACTGCGCGGCGAGCTACTTGACACCCCTAAACCTGGCGATCCCATATTCTCTAGGGTCCACAACGTTGTAGTGGCTAGTAACGCCATCGCTCTTGAATCTATGGCCAGGAAAATTGAGGGGTATGGTTTTAAGCCACTGATATTAACATCCATGATTGAAGGAGAGGCCAGAGAGATTGGTAAAGTACTTGCATCTATAATAAAGAGCATCATATTATACTCTAAACCAATACAGAAGCCCGCGGCTCTACTTGCAGGTGGAGAGACCGTAGTCACTGTAAAGGGTGATGGTATTGGTGGAAGGAATCAAGAGCTCTGCCTCTCCCTAGCAGCATCTATAAGGGGGCTAGAGACTGTAGCGGTATGTATAGGTACGGATGGCATAGATGGTGTAAGTCCAGCTGCAGGAGCAGTAGTAGACGGCTCTACAGTTGATGAAGGCTATGAAGCTGGGCTGGATCCAGCAAGATACCTTGAAAATAATGATAGTTATGGATACTTCTCCAAGATTGGTAGAGCAATTATAACAGGCTACACGGGTACGAATGTGAATGACGTGTTTCTAGCGTTAATAAAATAGCACCACACCTTAAATTCGGTTCAAACATAGAGAGTCTATCTCAACCAATGTAGGTTTGTGAGCCTCGAGCTCTTCTCATTATAGCTCTAACCAGGATTGCTACAAGTGTCAGTACTACGATAATGAGAGGTATATGTATTAGCTGAACACCCCCGTGTGTTTTGTACATCCTGATATTCTCCAGCTCAGCTTTATTTACGGAATAGACAGCCCACATCTCATTCTTTGGCATTGGTTCAAGTTCTCTATACTCAGATGCGGCTACATACACGCTGTTTCCGTCAATCCCTATCCTTCCATTCCATAGAATCCATGGGGATCTCGTGGATATCGTTACGTTTGCGGCAATATCTAGGTTTTCACTGAGTACGAACAGGCTATTCATTGTTATATAGGGGGGAGCTATTATCTTTGAGCTGAATGCCAACAGTTTATTGCCATCAATGTGGGCAAGTCCGAACACTATATAACCATCGAGCTTCCTCTCCAAGAGTATATTACCTCTATCATCAATTCTCATTATACCCATTGACCCTCCTATGTAGACATGGCCATCTTGCGTGTGCACGATAGCGTATGGATAGCCCTTAACAACCTCTAAATCAACTGTCTTTATAGAGTTTAAGTTTTTGTCGAGAATTTCTATCCTCGGCACTTCGATACCACTCGAATCTACATACAGGTAGAGCACCCATAGTAGACCATTTTGATCACTGGTTATTTTGGGGAAGGCGTAGGACCACATCCAAGAAAGTGGTGCCTCCATGGTGTGTATGGCTTTAAGATGCAGATCCCCCGCCATTCTTTTTTCAATTCTATATCCATTAAAACTAGAGCCTGTGGCTGCACCCAATATGTATATGTACACATCATCAAGGTATATAGATGTAGCTACATCCATTCCATCTGAAGGATTGGAGATCTCCATCGAGACAACGTTTAGATCACCATCGAACCTTACTATAATCCATCCAAAATCTCTACCAGAAATATTAACAGTGCCAACAGCGTACACACCATCATCACTTGCATAACAATCGTACAGTGTGCCCATAAACCCTCTCCATACACTTAGAAGGGCTCCTGTGCTACTTTCCCTAGCTTCGGCTCTCATAACAGGGATGCTGTCGGCTTCATCAAATCCAACAATGTAGATCTTACCGTTATGTACACATACCGATAGCGCGACATCCCTACCTGGACTGTAATCCTCCACTATAATCCATTGAAAAGCGCTGTACTTTGCTAATATTAGAAGAATCGTAAAGAGTACTACTTCTGCTCTCACATTTAATCACCAGAAGCTACTTATCTAGAGGATCTATTTTTTATAGATTCCTGTAGTCTCCATTATGCATTTCAAAGTTTACCAGAATTCACAGCTGTTAAAACTCCACTGCAACGAAGTAGCACTAATAAATGCTCTGGAGCACTATTTCAAAAATCCAAAATTAATTCAGCCTACATAGCTAGTCTAAGAATATAGAGATCCATTATAGTGTGATATATATACTTCAGAGCACTACAGGTTATCTAGCCCTGCGTAGTATAGTACGTAGTGCTGTGATGCATAATGAGGGGTGTGGATTTCAAGGACCTGCTATTCATAGCTGTATTGGCTGTAGGCCTTTTGATAAGGCTTGTGCTAGCACCATATTCATCAGGTTCGGATGTTGTTCAGTTTGCTGGGTTTGCAAAAACTTTTCACAGGCACGGTTTTTGCTTCTATCGCTATGCTTCTGCACACAGCTCTGAGAGCTGGCCTTTTAACTGGCCTTATCTATACGGCCCTGTGCTAATGTATCTTCTTGGTGCACTTGCACATATCGTACCACCCATTTACGACATCTTGTGGCAGGGAGATTCCTACAGTATCTACGTATCTACTAATTGGGTTTTTGCTCTTAAGTTCATCTACATACTGTTTGATGTTGCAATCACTATAGCTATATACCTAATTACTAGGAGTGTTTATGCTTCCACTATCTTCTATTTAAATCCTGCTACAATCTACATCTCTAGCATATACGGTATGTTTGATCAAATGGCTGCAGCAGTTATAATTATAGGCATCTATATGCTTAGCAGAAAGAGGTTCTGGCTCTCTGGTATCGTGCTCGGCATATCGCTCATGATTAAGCAGACAATGTTGTTTCCCATAGTAGGTCTTGGAATCTCACTTCTCCTGCGCAATAAGGCCAAGAATCTGTTCATCGCTATCACAGGTTTCACTATGGGGATCCTTGCAATGCTTGCACCAATCTTACTCTTCTGTCCTAGTTCTCTCCAAGGTATTTTCGGCACACTGTACATGGTTAAACCAAGGTATGCTGAGCCTATTATGTACAACTTTAATGGTGTCACAGGTATTGCTACACTCATCCATAGATTTAACACGTGTGGAGAGTTTTGCGGTTATGAAATCCTATGGTCCATCGAGCACTGGTACCTGTTCACAGCTATTCTATCACCATTTGTTGCGGTGTCCACACTGGTAATACGCGATCTGTATAAACTATCCACACTATACTACATTCTCTTTACAGCTACGTACTGGGGTGTGAACTACCAGTATCTAGTTCCGGAGATAGCCTTCATAGCAATAGCCTCTGCATATGAAAAAGACAGGTGGTTAAAGGCACTATACATCGCAGCTTCTATCTACATAGCCCTTTGGGTATTTATCTACCCGGCAGAATGGTGGTTTAGAGCACACATACACAATCCTAATGCAGCTCTTGCAGAAATTATGGGAAGAGCATCACTTAATGTATACTGTGACAACATATATGCAATATACAGCTTGATACTTACGCAGCTTCACTATGCAATAATACTAAGGACCTCCATACACAGCATAACTAACGCAAGGTTGTGCTTCAGTAAATTAATTAGGTTTTCTGCCTCTAAATTTTCTGCTACCGTCATTGAATAAATACTTATTACCTTCCTCTCCTTAAATGCATTTGAATGGTACACCGAACTGAAGGCGTCTATATGAACGACAGGATATTTGAATACATCCTAGAGGATAGGATACCGGGATACATAAAACAATCCAACGATTTCATCGAAATACCATTCAAAATTGATAGCGAAATTGACGTACTTCTAATAGAGTTTATTATTTCAGAAGACATGTGTAGACTCGGTATAGGTGTTATTGACCCGGCTGGTGCATTGAGGGGATGGAGTGCTGAAAGAAGGTCCAAGATATATATTGCCAGGGCTACGGCAACTCCCGGGTACATTCCAGGCAATATACACCCCGGTATATGGAGAATCATTGCAAGACTTGACAGTGTTACTGGTGATGGCTGTAGATATGTGCTGAGAGTCGCCGGCTTTAGAACTTTACTGGGTAGTATGAAATTTGATGATGTATCTAGAGTGCTCTCATACTTGACAAAGAACGTGAACCTGGTTGAGTTTGTGAGAAATCTTTCCGAACTCATCTCAATAATGAACTACACGTATCCTTGTAGAGATTACCTTAATGAATCTAGTAAAGCGGGATGCAGTGGTGGTAGCCTCACGTGGTACAGAGGTGATTTACATGTTCACTCTATTCATAGTGATGGTAGAAATACGGTGTGTGAAATAATTGCACTAGCACGTAGTAGAAATCTTGACTTCATAGCTCTTACAGACCATAATACAGTTAGCCAAAACTATGAACTTCCTATCCATAGATATAATGAACCAATCATAATTCCAGGGATGGAGGTAACCACGTTCTATGGACATGTGAATGCACTCAATATTAAGAGATATATAGATTTCAGAAGAAGAAGTAAGGATGATTTTAGAAGGCTATTTGATGAGATACATGAAGATGGAGGTCTCGTTTCCGTCAATCACCCGGATTTATATAAGGAGCCTTTGTGTAGAGACTGTCCATTTAGATACAGAGATGTAGAGGGTTTCGATGCTATCGAGGTTTGGAATGGACCATGGCACATACTTAATAGTGAATCGCTTCTATGGTGGCACACCATCCTTACAAAAGGATACAGAATTACAGCAGTTGGAGGAAGCGATTACCATGGTGTTGATCTCACGAGACTAGGTGAGCCAACTACGTGGGTGTACACAAATAGATCAACAATTGAAGACATCCTCCACGGTATCAAGATGGGTAGAGTTTATATAACGTATGCTCCTGAGGGGCCACTGGTTAATGTAAAGGCTATTACCGACAGCGGTATCTATACGATTGGAGAGAGCATTAGAATTGCAAACTCTAGTTCTGTAGAACTCATTGTAGATGTTAAAAAGGCAAAGGGATCTACACTTAGGATTATAACGCCACAAGATGTGTACAGAGTTGTGGAAATATCTGAGGAGGGCTTTAGATATAGAGAAAAAATAGATGCTAAAGGCTACAGCTTTGTAAGAGTCGAGATCGGTAGATATAGTGACCCCTACAAGTTAATACCAAGCAACCATGATGATCTGCTGGCGCTTACAAATCCATTATATATAGATAGTATAGACACTGCGTAGAGCTGTAATACCTTTACCGACTTAATATAATGATAAATTGTCTACATCAATGCGGTAATTTCGTCACAATTCTACCTGGCTTCCCATCATTATAAACACGTAAAATCGCATTTCTTCTTCATCCCCACTTTTACTACTTAAGTATATTTAGGTATCTAGAGTCCAAAATGCCAATCGCTTATGGTTTCCACATTCCAAACTGTGCGCTATTTAAATTGACCTCTACACCTTTCTGACATTGAGGAACAGCCCCACAATTGCACACCCCAATATGTTTTAAATATCACACTCCTTTAGCATGAAAACTATTATCCTACGGTAGTTAATGTCTAACGTACCAGAATAATTGTGCAAGTATTTAATTTGCCAGCAAGTTCTGGTGATACTAGATGCTGTGGAGAGCTCTGTAGTATAAACTTTTATTTATGCCCATCTGCAGCTTTTAGTGGTGATTCTATTGACAGCAAAGATGATTGATATTAGTGGTAAGGATGAGGTTTATCGAGAAGCTATAGCAAAAGGTTGTATTAAGCTTAGAAGAGAAACTGTTGATAGAATAAAGAATGGTGATATCGAGAAGGGTGATGTATTCACGGCCTCAGCTTTAACTGCCATACAGGCTGCTAAGCATGCTCCCTCGCTACTGCCGTTCTGTCATTCTATTAGAATAGATTTTGTCAAGCCTAATATATGGATTGAAGATGATGAAAGAGTCTGCGTAGAAGTCTTAGTTAAAGCCCGCGAAAGAACAGGTGTTGAGATGGAAGCTCTAACTGCTGTGTCAATCTCGCTGTTGAATATATGGGATATGGTTAAAGCCTATGAAAAAGATGAAAATGGGCAGTACCCATATACATCTATAGAAAACATACACGTTGTAACTAAGACTAAGATTCTACAGCTGTCTTAACAGTGATTCAAATTTAGGTGACGCGTCACGATCTACCTGTCCCTTCTCATAGGGATTCTAATGGGAATGCTGATTAGATTTAAAAGGATGAATGTGGGTAGACTCATCAATAAGCTTACAACAACAATGGTTTACATCATAGTGATGTTGATGGGTATTTTAGCAGGCTATACCATTATGCTGAGGTCCTCTACGGCCGGTATCCAAACGGTTTTCACATTCTTTGCAGAGGTTTTTCTCCTAACACTTATGCCAGTAGTGATGAGTTTCAGTTTATCTCTATTAATTATACGCATACGTATAGGTAGAGTGAGATGATGGAGAGATTTTCGGTAATCATCGTGTTTGTAATAGGCATTGGAGTGGGTATAGTACTGTATTCAAATGGGATAGCAGTAGATATGGTAACTAGCAAGTTGATTGAACCGCTTCTGTATGCGTTCATAGCTACGGTAGCTGCTGCGATAGTCTTTGAGATAAGATCCACTAAAGAGATTGTGTCCAATATAGGATTATCGTTAAGACTTACTGTATCCACTGCGGTGGGCTCCATGGTGGGAGGAATTCTCACAGCTCTGATTTTGCATAGAGATTTAGTAGGATGCCTAGCCATTGCCCTTGGAATGGGATGGTACACTTTCACAGGATCGTACCTAGCTGCATTTGATAGTTATCTTGGGCTTCAAGGATTTACAGCAAATATGCTTAGGGAGGTAGCTACAATAGTTGTGTACCCAGTTCTATCAAAGAGGTGCCCCATTGAATCAATATCGATTGGTGGAGCAACAACAATGGACACTACAATGCCTATTATAGCTAAGTTTACAAATGCTAGAGTGGCTCTGGTTGCGTTTATTCACGGACTTATCCTCACACTCATCATACCTGTGATAATTCCTGCACTGTACAATTAGATATAAAAGGCTTTTACCCTTAGCGATTGTTAAGTAAGTTAGCATAGCACGAGGTCGAATAATTATGAATGAAATTAGAAAAGAAGCTCTATACGCTCTACTAAAAAAGCTTGTAGAGGCCGTAGGACCATCTGGTTTCGAGGATTCCGTTAGAGACGTTGTTATAGATGAGCTCAAAAACTATGGAGATTCTCTGTGGATAGATTCGCTTGGAAATGTCATAGCCGTTAAGAAGGGTTCTAAAGGAGCTGCTAGACTTATGATTGCTGCACACATGGATGAGATAGGGCTTATCATCAGCTATATTGATGAGAGAGGCTTTCTAAGATTTCAACCAATTGGTGGTGTATCTGAGCGCACACTACTTGGTCAGAGGGTTGTTGTAAGAACACTCAACGGCAACCTTGTTAAGGGAGTTATAGGTTCAAAGCCGCCACACATAATGAGGCCTGAGGAAGCAAAGCAGGTGCCAGAGGGTAAGGACCTGTACATTGATGTAGGTGTGAGTAGTAGAGCTGAAGCGGAGAAGCTGGGTGTTACCATAGGTAGTATAGCTGTGTTTGAAAGAGATTTAACCGTGCTGGGCAACTCCGACATTATTGTCGGCAAGGCTCTAGATGATAGGGTTGGTGTTGCTGCTATGATAGAAGCCTTCAAGGCTATAGACTTCAGTGATGTGGATGTATACGCTGTTGCAACGGTTCAAGAGGAGGTGGGCTTGAAAGGTGCAAGAGTAGCAGCATACTCAATAACACCCCATGTTGCACTAGCGCTGGATGTTACAGTAGCGAGCGATGTAGCAGGTGTATCTGAACAGGACTGGATCACACAACTGGGCAAAGGACCTGCCATAAAGGTTGCTGATGGTAGAGCGGCCTCTGGGCTTATAGCTCATCCAGCTGTCAGAGATAAACTCATAGAAATTGCAAAACAGTATGGAGTACCATATCAGCTCGAAGTGCTCCACGGAGGAACGACAGACGCATCAATAATTGCGTTAAATAAAGAGGGGGTTCCAGCAGCAACTATATCCGTACCTACGAGGTACATACACTCACCTACCGAAGTTGCAAATTTAAACGATATAGTAATGGCATCAAAGTTAGCAATGCTGTTTGCGACGAAAATTACATCAGAATGGGCTTTAACAATCATACGCAGAAATCTAAAGTGAGCCGATCTACCCCATGTTATAGTCATCAGTATTGAAAACGCACAGCTGTAGTGATTTATACCCCAAAGTGTGCTTGTTGACTGAAATAATTTCGGGTATCTCCATAGAAGTATATAAACTATTTAGTGAGAACCCACAGTGGAACTAATAAAAGTGGGGCTGATCTATGGTTAGCGAGAAAGGCTTGTTTGTAGCAACATCAATTCTAATAGCGACTACTATGGCCATAGGTATCACATTTATTCAATGGGTGGTAGGTCTGGTTGCATCGTTTGAGGTGAACCAGCTGCAGATACTTCACAGCAGCTATATCGATTGCTCGAATAATATGTTACATTTACACGTAAGAAACCTCGGCGCTGTACCAACAGTCATACAAGTTGTTGAGATAGTTGGTTTTGAAAGGATAGACAGTTCTTCTAGATTTCGTAGAGGTGAGTTCTATATTCCATCAATAATAGTGAATCCTAAGACTGACCATGTTGTGTCCCTACCACTATCGAAGAATTACAATTGTGGTATTGCCTACCAAGTTAGGGTATACACGTCTACGGGCAATGCGTATACGGCTATAATTTATGCAGAGTAGATTTTTCCATTATCAATACTCCCAGCAGCATAGTTTTTAAAGTACGTAAAATTCATAATTAAGCGTTATAAATTTACTACTAAAACTGTATCAATGTACTCACCAACACTAGGAGGTTAAAATAATGACACCCTCAGTTAAGAAGGTAGCTGTAGGTTCGGATGATCTCTACCCAATCGTTAACACAATTCTCAAATATCTCACTGAGAAGGGATTTGAAATCCACAGTGTAGGTTCGGTAAAGAGTGGAAAGCCGGAGCCTTGGCCTCTGGTTGGTTATGAGGTTGGGAGGGTGGTAGCTAGCGGTGAGGCTGATTGGGGTATCGCCATATGCTATACTGGAACGGGGGTATCGATAGCAGCTAACAAAGTTAGAGGTGTTAGAGCTGCTATATGTAATGATCCAGGAACTGCCAGAGGGGCAAGACTATGGAATGATGCCAACGTGCTTGTGATGAGCAGTAGGCTGGTTAGTGACTACCTGGCCAAGGAGATCTTAGACGCGTGGATCTCGGTAACCAGTATTGATGAGAGTGAGGCAAGAAATATCGAAATTTTAAAAAGCTTGGACGCCTGCTTACAGCCATCGACAACCAAGCAACCCAATCAGTA
Organism: Ignisphaera sp.; assembly: GCA_025058535.1. Lineage (GTDB taxonomy): Archaea > Thermoproteota > Thermoprotei_A > Sulfolobales > Ignisphaeraceae > Ignisphaera. The sequence goes on from JANXEL010000057.1 coordinate 25,564, forward strand.
GGTGTAATTACCCACAAAATTAGTAGGAGAGATAGATGTTTAAGTATATTCATTTAGAAAGAGAGGCTTTGAAAAGGTTAGGAGGAGAGCTGAATCTGTATTGGATGCCATGCCTTCTGGTGAAATTTCCCGAATGCAGACCTAGAGATGTATTTATGTTTGACTGCTTCTTAAGAAGCTACATAAATAATCCATATCTAGGACTTCTTCTACTAAAGAAGGTGCCCAGGAATCTAAAGATAGTTGAGGAGCCTCCTATAGAGGCTCAGAAGATTGGTGTTGAAAAGTGCAATGCCATTAATATAGTTAGCGAACTGAATGAAGTGAGCAGTGAGATTTACCGTGGTGTGTATTCGAGACTCTACGAGCTTATTGATAAGCTAACCGAATACGAGGATGTAGAAGTAAAAATGAGGGTATTTTTTAGAACGAGAAGGTATGTAATACCTGCTGAAAGAGTTAAAGATGTTGGGAAGAAGATAGCCGTAGAATCAATTAAATCTGTGTTGAAAACCTTGTGCATAAAGAGGGTTGAAGAAAGCTATAAAATACCAATAGCGGTGGCCGAACCTATATACACACTATTCTACATATATCCAAAATATACGCTAGCAGGATTTGTAATTGGTAAAAAGATTATTGAAAGCAATTCACACGCCAAGATAATAAATAAATTTAAGGAAAGCATGGAAGGAATCTTTAAGTAGGACATTAAATCTAAAAAGTGGTCTCTTATTAGTATCTCTCTACCTATAATACATATACGCTATACTACACTTATAGTCCCATCTTCTCTATATTCATAGCAGAGGAAGCCGTATAGCATCGTAGCATGGCACTCTATGTAATTCTTCCTCCTTCTACTATCAGCGATATAGTACTCAATCTCTCCACTTCTGGCATCACTTCTACCGTTACTCTGCTTGCTGGTTCCAAACACGTTAACTAGTGCTTTTATTTCCCTACCTATGAATTTTAGACCAGATAGGTTGAGTTTTAACATATTTCTCACACCAAGTTTAGTATATATACTAACACTCTTATATACTGTATGCACATATTGAGATATATCAAGTATACTTAGGTATACTGAGTAATACCTAAGGACCATTCTATAAATTTTATGGGTGAACTACATTGAAATATTAAGCGCTTCAGCGTAAGGAGACTACACCACAACTGACTGCACGTAGTAGAGGCTGGACTTTTAAACGGATAAGGTCCAAAATGGTTAAAATCATTCCCTAGATGATGTATAGTATGGCTTAGAGAAAACGAAACCAATTATGCTGCTACAGATAGCTAATACATATACAAAATGAAAATTCACGAAGGTGAGCTATTTATTTAGTGCTGCACGTGGAACTGTAGCACACATAGAGATGGTGCAAATGCTGCTGGAAAACCGTAAGAGCTTCAGCTGAAGCGTGCAATGAGTAGGTCATCTGATTAGAGCTTAGATTATAAATATTATAGAAATTAATGCACAAATTTAAAAGTGTATGGTATGGAGGTGGTTATATGAGGGAATTCCTTAAAGCTACTCACAGGAAGTATAAAAAATCAAGGAATGCCTAGGAGTATGGAGGGTCATTGATATGAATACAAGAATATTGGAAGAAGCTATAGAGCGGGCTGCCCTGGAGGCTATAACGAGGTCGGTAATCTATATACCACCCGATGTTAAAGAAGCACTTAAAAGGATATATAGTGAGGAAGAGAGTGAGTCAAGCAGATCTCAGATAGGGGCGATACTAAGAAATATTGAGTTAGCTGAAAGGATGAAGAGACCGGTATGTCAGGATACGGGTATTCTACTATACTACGTAAGGGTCGGCTACGAATTTCCATCAATTAAAATAATTGAGAAGAGCCTGGTAAACGCTGCTAAGGTAGCTACAAAGACTATTCCCTTAAGACCCAACACCGTTAACCCGCTTACCGGAAGAAATCCTGGTGATAACACAGGAAGATACATGCCCTACATCAATATAGAGTTCATTGATGGAGATATCTTAGAGTTTACGGTAGTGCCTAAGGGTGGAGGTTCCGAGTACGTTTCTGTTCTGTATATGCCTCCTCCTGGAGAGGGTGTTAAGGCGATAAAGAGGGCGGTAGTCGACGCTGTTTTAAGAGCTGGTCCAATGCCCTGTCCACCTACTATTGTTGGTGTTGGAATTGGAGGGGGTGCGGATATAGCCCTTCACATTGCTAAAAAAGCTGCATGCCTTAGAAGGCTAGGTTCGCCAAATCCTGCTCCGGAGCTGGATAAGCTGGAGAGGGAGCTTTATGTAGCGTTGAACGAGCTCGGCATAGGTGCCATGGGTGTCGGAGGGAGATTTACAGTGCTCGCTGTTCACATAGACTATGCGTATAGACACCCAGCTATTTTACCTATTGGTATAGTTTTCCAGTGCTGGGCTGTAAGAAGGGCTACAGCCGTAGTTGAACCTAATGGGAGCTATAAAGTATTTCAGTAGCATTGAGGTGACCGCATGACAGTATTTCACCTAAGAACACCCCTCCAGGTGGAGGATGTTAGGAAATTACGGGTTAGCGATGTGATATACCTTAGCGGCATAATCGTTACAGCTAGGGATGCAGCACATAGAAGAATGATTGAACACCTAAGAAATGGTAGACCGATCCCGGTTGATCTAAATGGAGGGGTGATATACCACTGCGGTCCAGTAGTTGAAAGAGTTGATAATGAGTGGATAGTGATTTCAGGTGGACCCACAACAAGTGCTAGAATGGAGCTATACGAAGCTGATATAATAAGGCACTTTGGTGTAAGGCTAATTATAGGTAAGGGAGGCATGGGTGCTAAGACGGCCCAGGCGTGTAGGGAATTTGGAGCTATCTATGCAACTTTTACAGGAGGTGCTGGGGTTCTCGCAGCAAATGCAATTAGACGTGTCGTAAAGGCTGAGTGGTTGGACCTAGGAATACCTGAAGCCCTGTGGATTCTTGAGGTGGAGAATTTTGGACCACTTCTCGTAACCATTGACACAACCGGAAGAAATCTAACTGAAGAAGTGATAGAAATGGCAAAGAATAGGCGTGATGAGATACTTAAAAAACTTGAAGCAATCTGAATCACAAAATCAATTTCACACCAATTTTCAATCCACTTATTCTTGCGATGAGTTGGGGATGAAATTCAAGTATAGACCTCGATAGAATTAAAGTTTAAAAGAAGCTTGATCGAACCTTTTAAATTATTAAAAAGATTTCAAAACCTACTATCTAGCACGCACAGTAGATCCGCCCCGCTTTGCCTAGGATCAAGAGAAGTGGGCTAGATTCGTACAGAGGTAAGGCTTACGAAGAAGAAAGATTTGCTGCTTCCACCATGACAACCTTTTCACAATAAAGCTTCAGAGCTTGTAGGTGGCAGATCTGTAGGAGTGCTACGCATGGTATGTAAAGGGATGTGGAGAACGATCACATCCTTAATTTAGTAAACATTATGATTAAGGTAGGTAGTTTCCATCAGGGGAAATTCATTTGTAGAAGAAAGATGATGATCAGCCACGCCTTTTCTACACTAAATTGTACTCAACATGATGGTGATACCATTGGATGTTTAAGACGCTATTGAAAATCTTGAAGAAGTTGCTTCTTTGCTAAGCTTGTTAGATGTCCTCTGACAAGCTCTTATGATAAACTAATTCAGTGATATACCACTTAGTACCGTCGTTAGTGCTCTAAACACCATCTATTTTACAGTGGCCAAAGATATAGTTGTATCATTGATGCTAGAGTAAATTAGATGTGCTCCTAAGGTAAACAATACAAAATTGTGAATAAAGCTAGATTATGTGTTTGGATATTCTAATGTTTCTTATCAGCACGTATGGTATTTTTGATGGTGTTGAGACCTCCCACCACTGTATATTGTACAGCTCTTTCCCAATGTGCTCTATATTCTTTAGTATATTGAGGAAGCTGTCAGCTATCCGAATCTTGTTTATAGGTCTTACGATTCTTCCATTCTCCACATAGAATATTGCATCCCTAGCTACTGTAGAGAAAAGCCCATCAACATAGCTCTGCATTCTGGTGTACCAGTTATTGGTTATGAGTAGACCCCTTCTAACACTCGATATAATTTCATCAAGCTTTGCATCCCCGGGCTTAACCACTATATTCCACGGATTGGGCTTTATCCAGCCGGCATTAGCAGTTGATTTTACATCCATCATTTTCGCTGTTTTGGTATTATGAAGCAGCGTCCTTAGTACGCCATCTTCAATGATTGGTTTGTTGTATGTTTCCAGCCCTTCAAAATCAAAGCTTGAAGCATTTGGAAGTTCAGGGGTTCTGGGTTCATCAATTATTGTTAACTTTTCTGAGGAAACACTATTGCCTACTTCGTTGTTCATAAACATTGAAAGTCCCATAAGCACAGAGAAGGCTGATGTCATATCAACTATGTACTCGAGAAGGTTTCCAAAGACCATTGGGCTGAGTATAACATCGTAAATTCCTGGCTCTATATCAACTCTATTCTTAGAATCTACAGCGTATCTGGCCGCTATGGATGCCATCTCCTCCAGGCCACTAACATCGTATTTCGTAGAGGTGAAGCACCACTGCCCACTACCGTCAGGTTCTGCAAAGGCTCGCACGTACCCCTGAAGTGCTGTCTTATCCTCTGAAAGCTGTGTGCCCTTAGAGGTCACGAGCGCTTCTCTCACGTAATTTAGCTGAAGCATGCCTGCAATACTATCTATCTCCTCCCTATGTGCCACCTCAATAATGCGCTCAGACAGCCTATCAATACTATCCATGGCTTTTAGAATCCTGGTATCGAACAATCCCTCTGCAAGTTTTACTGGCACAGGTTCTGGAAGAGGTGCATAGAGCTGGGACTCAGCTACCTTTAGGGCAATTCTTTGTATTCTGTCTATTCCATTTAAAAGCTCATCCAAGGACTTCGGTTCGTAGCTGCCTACAAATACCCTCCCATCTTTGGTTAAATAAAGTTCGATAGTTATTGGTGTCCAGTGCTGAATAACTGTAGGCTCACTATTTGCGATTTTAACCATAACTCTCTTAGATGAAGTGACTACAGTGGCTGCTTCGTCAAAACCTCTTTTGATAGCCTCATCAACAATTTTTTGAGCAACTTCTATCTCGCTGCCCATCCTATGCCACCCCAAGTCTTATTTTAGACAATCTGACATCTGGTCCACCAAACCATACGGGTACTCCCTGCATAGGTTCACCCTTACCGCAGGTTCCAGCATAGAACCTGAGATTCTTCCCTACAGCATCTATCAAACTATAGAAGGCTCTAGTTGTTACCTCCAGCACTGGATTTCTCACAAACTTTGTAATTTCACCATTTTCTATAAGGTATGCCTCTAAGCCTACATATCTCTGACTCCACCTCTCATCATCTATGTTCCACTCCATGAAACTCTTCATATATACGCCTAGCTTTACATCATCTAGTAGCTCATCGAAGCTGTAGTCCCCAGGCTTTAGATAGGTATTAGCCATTCTAACTATCGGTTCACTCCCATAGTTCATAGCCCTCGCTGCAGCATTGCTATTAACATTAAATACTTGTGCCGTTGCTCTATTGTGTAGAAATTCATTTATTATGCCCTCCCTGTAGAGGTATCTAGGCCTTGCTGAAACACCCTCATCATCATAGAGGTAGAAGCCGTAGCTATTGGGTATAGTCGGATCGTCTATAACACTTGCATGCTTATTGCCTATTCTTTCACCAATCATACCTGGTTTAATGAAGCTTTTACCGGCTTGTGCAGCTTCCCTTCCGAGTATTCTATCAGCCTCGCTGGGGTGGCCGCAGCTCTCATGAACTATGAGAGCGACTATCTCACTTCCAACTATTACAGGTATTTCTTCCCTAGGAGGTTCAATGGCCGAAGTGAGTATCTTCTCGAGAACTTTAGCCTCCTCTACGACGGTGTCCTCAACGTTCCACTGTTTGAGCTGTTCGAGACCACCGCTACCACCAAGTTGTTCAAATCTCTGGATTGAACCCTTCTGGGGATGCGATACAACAATATTGTAGAACACTGATAGCCTGGGGATCCTACTTCTAATGTAGGCTCCATCCGTGTTCAAGATCACCTTCTCCTCTACGAATTCAGTATAGTTTAACGTAAAAATCTTTACCTTTGCCTCTGTATTGCTCTTTGAAACCCTGTCCCATAATTCTCTATGCATAGAAGTCTTCTGATCGATGTCCATAGAATCAAAGCTCTCTCGCTCTATAATACTGTAGCTTGCCCTACCAACCTTTGCAGGGGCGAACTCTATGGGTTTTTTCATAAACCTTGAATGGGTGTATGCTGCTCTATAAGCATCCTCAACAGCTCTCCTAATAGATTCTCTATCCAGCACATTTGTAGATGAAAAGCCCAGTGCACCATTAACCAGCACCCTTATACCAATACCATCATTAACCTCCGTGCCCGCAGCTATAATTGAGCCGTTTCTCGATGCTATTCCAAAACCATCTATTCTATGGTATCTAACCTCAGCGTAGCTCGCGCCTAGATCTTCAGCAACCTTTAAAGCGTACAACACTATATCCTCATACACTATGCACACCCAGTGTATTTTTTGTTGAAATAATTTAAAAACTATTAATGCGGCATCAGCATTGAATTACACCCAATACGCGTGAGAAGTGGATACCTCATAGATCATAACATTCTCCTTGCCACAATCTTCTGCCATATGGCTTCTACCAGCACCATATGAAAATAAACATCTCATCCAGTGCACCTTTACCCTCAATCTCTACACCATTCATCCTACCACTATGTGGATACAGAATAAACTACATTCATTTCTACCCAGATGCAGCCCCTGGTCTCCGGCTTTAACCTTAATTCAATTTCTCTAGGGTGAAAGTCTGTGTGCCTCAGTGAATTCTCTTCATCTTCTACATTTTCCAAAATAGTATGACGGTCCTATAGAATTCATATCCCTTTACAAGTGCTAATTCTAGAGTTTAGAGCCTAACCAATATTGGACTTGTTTGGTAAATAATCATCTTTAAGTGAAACTATTGTATATTTTATGTCAGGAAGACTGGTACACATAACCTGCGAAGTGAAGGTATAATAGGACAGATGAAATAACACCTGTAAAAACGTAGAAACTCCAACCAGTATCGCACCCACATACAGAATGCGAATTGGATTTAACATCCTGTAGTTTTGACCACCTTTCCAAGAGTTCCAATATAATCTTCGATGGTATAGGGATGAAATCCCTAAATAAGCATCAGTATGTACCCTCTGCACCCTAGAGCTTGATGTATGGCATGCCTCCTCTTTTTAATTAGAGCTCCAGTGGCTTTCAGCATATTTTCTTGCTGATATGCAGATGCAATAGAATTTTGTAGCTGAATCGAGAATTTTTGTAGGAAACTTTAAACCTTCTGCCCATACACATTAGCACGGCTCTTTCAAGAAGTCTTTTAGATAAAGTATATCTGTAACACACCCCTGAAAAGATTATATATCCATTATGAATTATTGTGAAGACCTCTACATCCCGCACCAAGAATGCTGACTACTGAAGCAAGAGACGCTACTCACCAACTCAGCTTTTTGTCCTCAATACGGATTCCTTCTGGATCAGTTCTCACCATCTGAGTATCTATCACCAAATAGCTGGATTTAGATGCTAGAGTGTTTTCATTACAGCCAAACCCTCTATCCAAAATTTCCTCACATTTACGTGCATCACTATTGTGACCTGCGACAAATAGCAGGCTGGTGTAGATGCCTAGTAACGATCACATCTACAGCACCTGCAATCCCTGTAGTTATGCTCTTTTTTCCTACTTGCTTCTAACTCTCATGTTACAGCTGAAGAATACTTATTACTAAAAACAGGTATGGTTATATAATGGTTAGAAATGGCATGAATAGAGATTTTGAGGCAAGAATTATTTTATGCATCAATAGCGTCTTGAACTACCTCAGATCATGTGGTGTTTCCAACAATGTTGTAGGCTTCAATATGTTTGGGGATGCATCAAAAGAGTTCGATTTAGTTGCTGAAGATATTCTTGTTAACTGTATTGTGAAAGCTCTAAACGATGTTTTAATTGTTGGTGAAGAAAGAGGTGTTAGAAAATATGGTAGAGGAGAATGGGTTGCTGTTATAGATCCAGTCGATGGCAGCACCAATTTTGATGCTGGAATCCCATGGTCGTCAATATCTGTAGCTCTTGCGAGGGGTACTTCTAAATCACATATAACTTTAAAGGATGTAGTACTTGCCATAGTCGCAGAGATATTCAGAGATAGAATTTATATATACAGGAATGGATCTGTTGAAGTAATTGGTGGTAGATCTGCTAGAAGGAGTCCGCCTAGACCCGTGTTACTTAGTTACTTTGAAACCCCTAATTCGTATAAACCGGTAGAGAACTATATGCTGATGAGAGGAAGAGTTGCTCTGAGATCACTAGGTAGTGCTGCTTTAGATATTGTTTATGTAGGTCTGGGAAATGCTGAAGGCTTTATAGATGTGAGATCAAAATTGAGAAATGTTGATGTTGCGGCGGCCTTGAAGATAGCTTTAGCAATGGGTGCTAGAGCCCACATATGCAACACTAATGATGTTACGGATGTGCAGCTTGATAATTTGATTAAAGTAGAGTGTGTTGTAGTCGGCTATGATGATGTGTACCTTGCTAAACTAATGGAAGCTGTTCAGAAGCCCCTATCTAGCGCTAAATTTGTTAGCTAATTGTGTAGTGAGGTTGCAGATTCTATCGCAACAACTATAAAACTGTGCTAGTTACTCCGCATATTCATTTTCTTGATGTGTAGCTGCTAATCAAGATCCAAGTATTTTGCTAGCACTGTCATGCTATCGACTAAGCTCCTTAGGAGAACTGCTTCTCCCCTGTATTGATTGATATACACCACTGCATTCTCCGGAAAACTATCACTGTAGTTTTTTATGATTTTAACGAACTCATCGCTAGCGATATATATTACAGGTTCTACTGGTGCTCTCCACATCCCACCTTTTTCAGCATTTATCAAAGCCTCAATAATATCTGTATCTGATGCACCTTCACTTAGGTTCGCTAGCGCTGCATAGTGCGCATCTATATAGTGTGCAGCCAGATATGCTATCGTTCTACTATTCTTTTTACAAATAAACATAGCGAACTCTGATGAATCATGAAAAATAGTATGGTTGTACTCCTCGATATCCACACCGTATTTATTTAAATAGCTAGCAAATTTATTCAGATCACAAATATGAATGAAAGATAGTATGGCCATGCACATCCACCGAATATCCTCTACTTAATATAACAGATGGAGATGAATTTCACCTAGAGTTATCAGCTTAGGAACATTTATAAGGAAAGCTGCCACTGTGTGATTGTAATCTTCAAGGTGAGACGTTTGAAGTATGTGACCTCATCCGTATGTGGCATCAAGGTATCTGCAATATCTCTCGGCACATGGTATCTTCCGAGATCTGGTGAGAGAGATGAATATGGTATCTATAAAATCGACGTTGATGAAACTAAGAGAGTTTTTAAGCTTGCATACGACGTTGGTATAAACTTTATAGATACTGCCAATAGATATCATGGAGCTGTCTCACCCGTTCCTTTAACTCATGTGGGTTACGCTGAGAGGCTTATCGGTAGGATTATATATGAGCTGGGTCTAGAGAGGGAGTTCTTCGTAATAGCCACTAAAGTTGCTGGTGAAATGGCTAGCTGGCCAAATGCCTCTGGTCTTAGTAGAAAGCATATTATGTGGCAAATTAGAGAAAGCTTAAAGAGGCTTCAAATGGAGTATGTTGATGTTTACTATGCACATAGATTCGATCCAGAGGTACCGAAAAGAGAGACCTTGTCAACTTTCAACGATCTTGTCAGGTTCGGCTACATAAGATATGTAGGTGTAAGCAATATTTCAGCACATGATCTAGTTGAATATCAGATGATTGCCAATATGTGCGGCTATGAACCAGTTTCATTTCTCCAATACAAGTATAACTGGTTGGAGAGAGATATAGAGAAGGATATAATACCCATTGCAAGAAAGTTTGGGATGGTTCTAACCGTCTACTCTCCACTCGCCCAGGGACTCTTAACAGGAAAGTATGTAGATACTTTGAAAAAACAGTGGATTGTACCATCCATGTCTAGAGGTGAGATCTCTGATGGCGTGAGGAAGATGTTTACTGATGAAAATTTAAAGAAGCTACACCTGTTTATGGAGTTTGCAAAGAGTATGAATGTATCGCCAACCCAATTAGCAATAGCATGGATACTTCATAAATCCGTACATTTAGAGGTGCCTATAGTACCTATCGTAAGTGTTTCAAATGCTAAGCAGCTTGAAGAGATAGTGAGTTCTTTAGATGTTAAGCTTGGCAGTGATGACTTGGAGTACCTTGATGGGGTAGCCATTGAAAATGTTTGATATGAGTATCATAGGTAAAGTGTAGATATGTTAAAGCTTTTAAATCTCTTTAAGAGTATGAATGGGGAAAGATATACAATTTAGAAACAATAGTGGATGGAAATGTCAGGTACATCTAAAATGTTCATAGCCATTATTTTTTTAAGTGCACTTGGAGGTTTCTTTAAGATATTGGGAGGTTTTATCGGAGGTTCTAAATCAGTTTTTGTGGATGCTCTCACCTCTATTGCGAACACTCTAGCTATATTAATGATGTACGGGTTCTTTAATGTAAGTGTAGAGCCTCCCGATGAGGACCACCACTATGGCCACTATAGAATAGGGTTAGGAGGACCAATTTCAACGCTACTACTGTACTCATTTGTAGCTGGCGTTATAGTTGTCGATCTGTATGAGACTTTCGGTAGTTCATACACGGTTAGCGTGATGGCACCATTATTTGCATGTGTAGGTCTTCTTCCATATTCTTTAGCTATAACCCTAGCAAGACATGTTGGTGGTACTACTATATACTACGTTAGATTTACAGCTGTTGAAATAATTGAAAGCTTTGTAACAATAGGTGCGGCCTTTGCCGGTGCAGTGATAAGCTATTTAATAGATTTTATAGGTGCCATAGCACTTACGTCCTATCTATTCGTGGAACTCACTAAGAGCTTTAGAGAGATTTTAGAGTACATAAGTGATTCAGCCTCAAAGGAGGTTGTAAAAAAGCTGCAAACCATTTTAAGTACTCGTGGAATCGTTGCTGAGAGAATTAGGGTTAGAAGAATTACCGAAAACGTTTATCAAGGGGACATTGTGGTGAAGCTCTCACCTAGTATAAGCATAGAAAAGGCTCATCAGATAATAGACTCGGTTGAGAAAGATGCTAAAGATAAGCTCAATACAGAGATTACAATTCATATTGAGCCAGAGAGTGGAAAAGAGCAGAGATAAAAGAGGGTCACACTCTCCGTCTAAGCATTAACCAAGGACCGTGGCATAGGGTACTCCATAGCTTTCTAATTTTTCGGCGGTTAGCTTCATCCAATAACACACTTTTGAATTGTTCTACATTACCTTTAACACTTTTTATATACAGCACGTCATCTTCATAGGCGCACGCAAGTGCTTCAACAATTTCACGAAAATCATTATCTAAATCCTCTAGTAATATACAACTATAGTTCAGCTCCTCCAACATTCTCCTGGACGCAATATTGTCCGACCTGGTTGACGCTATGTAGAATTCTACACCATCAATCTCCATCAATTCCTCCATAGAAGCCACAATAGCCTTGCCAATGCCATGCCCTCTAAAATTTTTCTCTACTGCAACATAGTATATCACCCCAATTGATGTAGGCTTTGTCTCCACAGCGTAAAATACACCTACGCCAGCTATGATATCTTTATCCCTGCATACTAGAGCTCTGCATATACCCTGCTCTATGCATACAGAGGCGTAGTAGGCGTGAAACCATGAGAGAGATCTTTCTAAGATTTCCCCAACATCATCTATACACTCCTTATTACACTCCTCTACAATCAATCTTCTCCACACCATCTGATTCGATATTTTCGCTTAGCTCTCTCTTATATAAACCTCTACTCAGTTGAATAGTAGCAGGTAATTTTAGAGTGTTACCAGGTAGACGTGCATGCTTGCCCAAGTATTAGATGTTGCGGTATCAGTCTTTGGATCCCTTAGGAGTAAAATAGATGAAGTTCTGGCCGTAGATAATATCACAAAGATCAAGGATCTGTGGATTCCATATAAAGGTTCTAGAAACCCATACCTTAAGCCGTATACGATAGCTGCCATAGACAGCGGCTTTAACTACAATGAGTATAGAGGATATGTGCTTTATGTTCTAAACGCTGTTAGTGTTATTATTAATGATTTTATGGGAGAGAAGATAGATGGTAGCGTTGATATAGATGTGGTGAGCTGTAACAATATTGAGAACGAATTATCCCTCCTCTCTATATCTATGGAGGTGAAAACCTTAACTAAAATACTGCATGCAGCTGATATTATACTGATGGATGGAAGTCTTATAGCTATATTCTCAAAGCTTAGAAGAGCCTCGCTGGAGGACAACCATGAACTTCTAGAGTTCAAAGGTGTAAACACCTCCCAAATACTTAAAGAGCTCATATACTCAATTTCGATATACCCAAGAAAGATAATATTCATTTCGAAGAACTCCAACGCTAAAGACGTACTTGGTTTCGTGAAGGGTGACATTTATTACTTTGAAAGATATACTGATGGATTGCCGGGACACTCGAAGCCTATACATCTTACACATTCAAGACATCTAGGTATACAGACAGCGAATCGAGTCTTTAGACGTATGGTGAGAGACGTTGCTGGTATAGACATTTCTATAGCAGTCTCATACGTAAGGTTTGAACCCTTTTCAAGAATATATCGGCTTGAGATACCATTAGAACCTGGTGAAGATGCTGATACAAGGATTAAGCATTTCATGGATGTTGTGTCGGATTTTACAGTAGCCGGTTACCCATATCCGCTAATGAGGGCTGATCAGATGGCCAGAGTTGGACTAGAAGATATTAATAGAATTGCAGGTATACTCGGAATCCTCCGTGACCCAAGAGCTAGAGAACCTCTATAAAGGTTGCTATAGATATGAGTGTTCTCCAGACGGGAAACGGTAAAATTCTAAACCTTCAGCTCGAAGTTGTCGGCTACGTAGTTGGAGAATCAAAGCCCTATAGAGCTGATATTATAGCATTTAGACCACTTGCTATTGGAGAGTACCTATACATGGAGTACTACGACTATAGAGCTCTAGCTATGGTTGGCACATCAATAACGGGAAGTCCTGTAATAACTGATGACCTTACTGATCCTAAGGACATTGAGCGCCTCATCAAAACTGTTAGATACGGTGAAAGGATGTATTACTACAGAGGATCAATTAAAATTCTTGGAAGTATAGATGGCTCCAGCTCTAAGCTCTATATACCTCCAATACCACCTCCTCCAGGTACTGAGGTGCTTAAGGCGCCTAAGTCAGTATTAGCGAGAGTTTTTAGCCAAGATGGAAGGAACTACGTTAGAGTCGGTACTCTACTTAGAGAATTGGACGTAGAGGTGAGGGTGAATATAAATAAAATTGTATCGAGACATCTTGGGATACTCGCAATGACTGGAATGGGTAAGAGTAATCTTGTAGCTCTTATCGCCAAGAAGATCGCGGAAATCGGTGGTACTACGATCATCTTTGATTACCACGGTGAGTACTCCTCTATGAGATTGCAAAATATAGTTACAAATGTTGTTAAACCAAAGATAAATCCACTGAGTTTAGATCTAGAGGGAATGTCCAGGCTTCTAAACATACCTAAAAATGCCACAAGGCAGAGAATGGCTTTAAGAGAGTGCCTTGAGAATATAGGTGAAAGTGACTTCTTTACAAAGCTTAAGAAATGTTTGCAGGGCAGAGTAGGTAGATATGGGACATCTGCCCAGAAAGTGTTAGATTCTGTAACTGTATACGAAGGTTTTTTGAGAAGAATTCTAGATGAAAAGATTGAGGATGTGGTCAACACTATAGTCCTTGGCGCTATAAATATTGTTGACTTGAGCGACATCCACTTGAACCAAGCAGATGCTGTGGTCTCCTACTGGCTTGATAGAATCTTAGAGGCTAGAAAAATTGGTGTATGGAGCAGAGGCTCACGGGGAATACCATCACCTCTTACTCTCGTTATCGAGGAGGCTCACGCATTCATACCAGCTGATATTGAGACCGCCACGAAGAAAAGTGCAGAGTCTATCGTAAGAGAGGGTAGGAAGTTTGGCGTAGGTCTAATAATTGTTTCCCAGCGACCCAGAGGTCTAGATCCAACTGTGTTAAGCCAACTAGGCAATCTAGCAGTTCTCAGAATAGTTCATCCAGAGGATCAGCAGTATGTCGCAAGACACTGCGAACCTATAACACAAGATATTGTCGAAGAACTTCCAGGGCTTAATACGGGTGAAGCCATGCTTCTTGGCGAATGGGTTTCGGTTCCCACAATAGTCAAGATAGATCTTGTAAAGGAAAAACTATCTGGTGGGGATGTAGACGCAGTCGCTCATTGGAACAGATTGTACTCAGCTAGAACTGAAAGTCTTGGTATGTGAGCTTCTTTTTACTCTTTAGAAAATCTACAGTCTCTAGCTCCTCGCTAAGTATCTCCTCCTCAACCTTCATCTCTCTTAGGCATCCCAGCTCTTTTAGCTTAAGAAATACATTCCTAACAGACAAAAACACCTCATCCTCACTCTTAGCACCAGTTATCACCATCTTTCCACTACTAAATATAAGTAGAACAACGTGTGGATCTGTCAATCTGTATATAAGCCCTGGGAACTGCTCTGGCTCGTACATGGTGTTCTCTAGTAGAAATGCAACTTTTTCGAGCATTATCTCCGCTCCAAGGTTTGCAGATGCTACGATATTCTGTATTTGAATTCTTGGTTTTGATGTGATAGGCACGTCGTATTTTATCAACATTTTTACAATCTTTTTAACAGCTTTTATGAGATCGGGGGTGCTCTTAGCACCTGTGACAACCATTCTACCTGATCTGAATACTAGTGCTGTAACCTTTGGGCTATCCAGTCTTAGCACTAGCCCTGGAAACTGATCTGGATCATATTCCACATTTGGTAGTACCTTGTCTAGATAGTCTAAATCTATGTTCTGCTCTATAGATACTGTAGCTACTATATTCTCGACTTTTACTCCTACGTATGGATTATTTAGATCGGCTAGATATTTTTTATAAAATGATCTATAGTAGGAATCGAGCGATTGAATAGTCCCACACTCATGTCTAAATCTTTATACAACCTATATAGGGTATATAAGCGCATTTATAAACGCTATTTATATCAATTATGGAAATATTGTTTCAAAAAATCGAGAGTAGATCCTCTATATCTAATAATCTTGGAAGCTCATAAACACCATCCTTTTCAACTATAGCATATGGTTTTGCATCAACCAGCAAAGCTCTTCTCCTTAGAATCGGTGAGAGATAGCCTTCAGGAGAAGTTGTTACAGGTGTTCCACTCTGGTACAGGCCCGCTGCAGGTAATACCAGTACTTTTCCACCTTCCTTCAGGGGCGTTAATAGAAAACATGGAAATTTTGTACTGTAGCCAGTTGTAGGATCCTTAAGTGATATGCTGGGATGTTCGTGGGCCATGATAAAGAGCTCCACATCCTTTTCCTTCAAATCACTCAGATCGTCTCTATGTCCGTGAAGGATCACTATGTTCTCCATCTCGAGTCGTTCATGAATTTCCACACCATATCTCTTAGAAATGGAGTAGACAAAGGTATCGTGATTCCCTCTAACAAGGATTGTTTTAGAGAATCTCTTTGTAACATATGTAAAAAACTCCCCTAGGTCTCTGGACTCCCTCCTTCCAAGCCTATCGAACAAGTGCTTAACATCACCGATAATTATAAGGGTATTTGCTCTAACAATACTCAGGCTCCTTTCTATGTATTCTAGAACCTTCTTTAACTGCATTCTAGGTAGGTAGACACCTTTTTCAGCCATGTACTCCTCAAATCCTAAATGGACATCAGCGATTGCAAGTACCCCAAGTCTCTCTATGTACACCGCAGGTATATCACTAATGGCAAATATTCCTGAATAAAGCTCGTAGAGCATCTCAAGACACTCTACTTTAAGAATATTCTGTTGAAATTTAAAATTGTAATGTTTATGAAAATCTCCATTTCTGTGCTATCAACTATCGATGTTTACATTAATGGTATACCATAAATGGCGAGGGCGTATCTATAGTCAATTAAAACTTTCTCACCATCGTTAATCTCCAATACCATGCCCTTCTCATCAGAATATAGGATCTTTATCTTCTTATTAATTTCTATACCAAGTTTATAGATATCAGCAATAACTTCGCCTCCAACTGTACAAAAAATCCTGACAACTCTAATAATTGAACCTGTTGAAAACTTTAACAAGGGCTTTGCCCCTATAATGTCGCTAGGGGGCGTGGCGCCTGGGATCGGATTTCCGTGTGGACACGTCAGTGGTCTTCCAAGGAAATCGTACAACTTATCGAAGAACTCCTCCGGAAGGTGCTCCATCATATGAGCATATCTGTGCGCCTTTACTGCATCCATATTTAAGACGTTGACTAGAAAATACTCTGCTATTCTATGCCTTCTAACTATTCTTTCAGCAATTGCTCTACCTTTTTCGGAAAGCTTAACACCTCTATATGGTTCCCATACAATGAGATTCTTTTCAGCTAACTTGGAAACCGTCTTAGATATAGTAGCAGGCTTTACACCAAGTTCGTTAGTCAGTACAGTTGTTCTAGCTTCACCAAAAATTTCCTCTAACCTGTATATAGCCATTAGATAGTCCTCTAAAGCACGTAAACTTCTATCACTGTTCCTTACAACCACCTCAATCACATTCAATATGTTTAGATAAATCTATTTATAAAAATAGATGCGTTAAATTTTGCAGTAGCAGTAATGGATAAACTTTAAATAATGTCTGACCTTTAACTGCTGATAAACTGCGCTATTACAATTTTAATGAAATTTGAGTTCATAGCTGGAAGTACTGTAGAATTACATCCTAGTTCTCTTAGATCCTCATAAATCTAGAGAGGATTGTAGACATACCTATAGCCGTGATCTCTAGAATAGTGATGGGATAAATTAATTCTTTTATAGATACACTAACGAGTACCGTAGATAGCGTTCCCCATTATTCGAAATTAGCCTACAGATACTGATTGTGGTATAACTGAGCTATACACATATTATGTTCAAGCTTGTAATTTGTGAACTGAATCCAGCTAACTTATTCAATTGCTAGGTTGTTTTCCGTCAGAGTACTTGAGGACAATTCGCTGCTATAAGCTGCACTGGGAATTTTGATAAATGTGGTGCTACTAAGCGTTGCTAAATGATTTCCACCGAGTCCTAGGTCTTTTGCAGATTTCGGGAGGATGCAGGCTGTGAACCTAGAACCGGTGAATCCATCATTACCTTTCTTTTCATTGCTGTTTAAAGTCGAGAGAGGCCGTGTGAAATAGAACATCACAGAATCTATCACATCTATCTGCGCTCTATATACACCGTGCGCTACAACCTTTGTGAGCATGTATAATGAGATCACAACCATAAGCGCAGCTATTGGTGTTTTCCCACCACTACTATTGCATTGTCAGTAGCATGTAAGCTTATGCACATGTTAAGAACATCCAGAGAAGTAAAAGTATTAAATATGGAAAAATTTTAGAGCTAAAATAGGGTTAGCAGTCTGTGCCAGAATTTGTGATAAACACCAGTAGCATTATATCCTCACTTTGCCACTCCCTATTACGTTTAGAACCCTATACTACATGTCCATTTAGATGTGTGTACTGCTATTCCCGATGGTATATGGAGGATCCAACGTCCATTGTCTATCCAAGGAGGTCAATCCTATCTAAATTCAATATTATAGTAAGGAAAATGTACAGAAAGGGTTTAAGGTACTACCCATTTAGACTCTCTACATTAGTGGACCCTCTTCCACCGCATGAGGAGCTCTATAGATTCTCTGAAAAACTGCTTAGAATTGTAAGTGAATATGAGTACCCTCTCATCATCAACACAAAATCTACATTAACAGCTAGAGAACCATGGATAAAATACATTATAAAATTAGCGGAAAAGAATAGCATTCTCATTCAAGTATCCATATCTATGCTAACCGATGAGGCAGATAATAGGTTGGAACCATCTGCTCCAACAACCTCTCAGAGGCTTTCTCTAGTCAAGAGGCTTTCTGATGTAGGAGTTCCAGCAGCCCTCCGAATATCACCGTTCATACCATCCAACTTACCGCCGGTAGAGGAGATCGAGAAGACTGTAAGTGTGATTGCAACACATGGGGTGAAGCATGTAATTTTTGAAGGTCTCAGAATCGAATCGAAGGAATTTAGTCAACTAATGCAGCTCAACTCTAGTAGTATAGACGTGGAAAGCTATGGCGCTGACAGTGTTGGGGGTGTAAAGCGTGTTGTAAGAGTATCTAGAAAATCTCTAGAACCTATCTACAGAACATACATCAATTTCCTGTCAAAGTATAGCATCAGCTTCTCGACCTGCAAAGAGGGTCTCTTCAATCTCCACACAGCTGAAGATTGCTGCGGTTTCTATACTTTCAAAAACTATGTTAGAAGGCCAACACTATGGGATGTATACGTGTATGTTGTGAAGCATGGTGCTGCAGAACCTCAGACGATAATTTCTCACATCTGCAGAAAGAATAGTATTGTCTGTGACAGTGATCTCGATGATTATCCAAGGGAACTATCAAAGCCACTGAAACAGCACGAGAGAAAGCTAATAAAAACAGTTAGTGATAGGAATCTTATAGAGTACTTAGTGCCAGTGCTTACTGTGAGTGATGGAAAGATATGTGTGAAATTAAAATAGTATAGGATTAGGATGCCGCTTCTTATCCGTCTAGAGCGGCTTCAGATCCTCCACAACTAGCTCTGCTACCTTTTTACCAGAAAGAAGCATTGAACTGAAAATTGGACCCATTCTCGGAAGCCCATGCAGCGCCGCCACTGCCATACCAGCCGCATACAATCCCGGAATAACCCTACCCGTACGCTCTACAACAATTTTTTCCGATACCTCTGCGTATGCAGATCTCTCCCCCGCCAACACTATCTTTGACTCAGGCACCTTCTTAGCTACAATTCTTAGAATCTCCGCATCGTGACCTGTAGCATCAATAACCGCCCTACTCGATACGAAGATTGGATCTACGTGTAGGCCGGCCATAGCTACGGAGCTCCACTGTATCACAACACCCTCTATCCTAAGAGGATTCTCTCTATATATAACATCCTCGACATGCACACCTTGAACTATTTTAGCTCCAGAGTTTATAGCACCCACAGCAAGCTTAGCCATAAGCTCTGAGGCATCAATTATGTAAAGCTGCTCCTCGTCATCGTAAATGTGCTTTACATTAAAATCCTTAAGTATTGGAATGGCATATTCGTCAACCACTATCTTGTGTAGCAACATTCCCCCTCCACCGATACCACCACCAAAACTCAAGCGTCTTTCAAAAATTGCCACCTTAAGGCCTTTATCAGCTAGGTACTTAGCTGCTGTCATACCAGCGGGACCTGCTCCAACAATGACGATATCCACACTGGACATATTAATCCAGTCTCTAGATGTGTGTCTCCATATGGCTCTGGATATCCTTTCCTCAAGTGACTTCATAACCGACCACTGGTTGTGGTAACCTGTTTGCCACACTAATATATAAGCCTTTAGATTGTGACAAAAGCTGTAAAATATGGGATTAGTTATAGTATCTCTTTCTGCCAGGCCACAGGCTTTATATAATCTCTACCCCCTGCTTCGAAGGTGCCTATAGTTACCTGTAGGTATTCCTCCGATGCCTTCAAGTCTTCAACAATTTCAAGCTTACCAAACGCCACTATTTCATCACCATCCTCCACAAGATCCATATAGAGTCCTTCGTAGCTCACTACGTATCTAATGGGTTTTGGTGGAGCCTCTCCATCAATAATCTCTACATTATCCACACTATATACAGCTGGCATAAAAATAGAGTTACTAGAATCAACGACTTTAGCTCTAATCTTCACTAACCCCTTGGGTTTTACGATTCTATCCTCCCACCTCTCGTTCACCTCGCTCTCCACCTTAACTGGGTGAATGGAAAACTGCCTCCCCTTATAGAATGCTCTATTCCATTTATACTTGCTGTATAGTAGTTTAGCCTCTTCAATTGATAGTGGATGTATTCTTGCAATATCTCTGGCCCACTCTTCAAGGACTTCACCTGAAGGTCTATAGAAGCCGCTATTTGGTGCACCAAGGAGTTTTTTAATCGCCTCTCTAACCCTATAACTATTCTCCATACCATACACTATTAAATCTATATCTGAATACACTAAATTGTGTATCTTTAGTAGTATAGAGCCCGTTACACCAAAACTCTCCATGGAAACTCCGCTCTCCTCTGACACCCTAGCCACCAATTCAAGCACCATCTCTTCTAGAGGATCCCTAGAACCCTCCATTATCTCCCTCAACCTTTCCTCAGGTCTGTAGTGTTTCTTGACGTAGCTAATCGGAACCTCTATAAGCTCTATCGATCTATATTTATCAAAAACTATGTAGTGAGGATAGTTCTTTTGTAGAAACTCCTTTGTCTGAGCAACTCCTGTGGCACTATAGTATGGTAATATTCTCCCGAACTGTACACCGTTTCTGCTCCATTTAACCCTGATGTTAGACTGGTATCCCGGGATGTACTTAAGGTATGCAACAATCTTCCCCACGGGATGTGTATTACCTATCACAGCAAACAACAATCCCTCTACAGACTCTACAAAATCTCTATCTCTAAAACCTCTCAAAACACTTCACACCTTGGATTAGGAGTAATTGCCCTACACACGGTTTTAAGCCCTAATAATTTTCCTACCTTTAGATACTGAGTATAGTGATATTGCTGAAGCAACTATATCTGCAGTTGAACCAGGATTTACACCAATTCTATGAAGTTCATCATCAAATTTCCTCAAATTCTCTTGACATAGATTCCAGCTCTCCACACATAGCTTGTGGAGCTTTCCTGCTCTATCCGTTACATATCTAGCAGCTTCAATACCATTCTTTCTAACGATAAGCGTGTCCAGCTCTCTGGATAGGAGATACAGATACGTTTCAACGATCACTCTATTCCACTCGTTGTGGTTAGAGACTCTATCACCTATGTACTTCACTAACTCAATACTCCTTTTATACCCCTCCACAATTTCCCTAGCAACTACATCATATCTTGAGCTGTAAACTAGTATATCCCAGAGCCTGTAGTTTCCCCTGATAATCTCCCTCTTATAGGAAGAGCTCCACACATCTGGATAGGAGGTATCTATAGGTTTATACTTTCTAATATAGCTTGGCGAAGCACGCCTAACAGCCCTGTACATCATTATAGAGTCATAGGGCGTAGTAAACCTTTCTACGAGAGCCCTGGCAGACTCCGCTATCATTCTAACATCTTGCTCCACGAATTTACCAGAACCTTTTAAAAATCCTATTGATAGTGAGAGAGGAGCCAACAGAAGTGCTGTTCCAAGAGAGGTATTGCCGCCGCCACTTAAATCCATAGAATCCCTTACAATACCGTAAATTATATCGCCAACTACGTTCCTAACAGTCCTCAGTTGAAAGTTCCTCGAAAGCTTAACCCCTCTAATGATACCTCTGTGCAAGTGGTGGACAGCTGAAACCCCTGCGATAATGAAGTCTTCAAATCTCACATCGCTGAAATCCTTAAATCTATGAACATTTCCAGGCTTAGGGTATGCGGAGACCTCAAGCACTAGTCCTAGACTGAGCAGGATGGCATAACGAATTAGGACGAGCATGGCTGTCTACACAACGTAGAAAATAAAAATCCAAAATAAAATAGTTTATCAGAAAAGATCATAGCCATCAGAGTATTCATCGTACATCTTTATTTTAGCCCTTCTCTATGAATTGGAACTGAAGTATTTTAAGGACCTTACCTTCCCCAATGTCAACCAGCACCACTACTCTTCCTGCGGTGTTTTTACGGAGGTACACATACGCCTGGGTTGCTCTAATTACCACACTTCCATCTCCTTGAACGTGCATCTTGGGCAGCGGTTTTATCATAGTTATATTGTATCCTTCCTCAAGTAGTTTTCCTGTATCCGGATCGTTTTTGAGTATACTGATGACCTTTGCCCTGTACTCTTCACTTATTTCAACAAAGTGTTGTAGCTTTAAGTGGTTCTTTAAGTGATTGCGACCCCATCTAAACCTTAGTAGTAGTGGTATTACATCTCTCGCTGCATTTCTAACTACATTACAGCAGCCCATAGCACTACCGGAGAGAGGGTTTTGCTGAGCATATACCACTACGGCAATCGTGGCTACTGCAATTGTTGCCAATACAACTCCAACTACAATTTTATTTCTTGTGAACCCACTCATGTTTTCCACCCCATTTACTAACTTATGTCTGTAGAATTCACCGCTTTTTTAGGTGCCTCACAGAATGTGTGTTTCTAAATAGATTTTACCACCCGGATTCGTTCAACCGCTCTACTCTAACCGCCTCTTACCAATGTTGTTTGAGTACATGAATATGACACTCTCTTCTACCATCTTTACATTATTTTCACTAAGGTTGGCGCAAATCGTATTGAGAGATCATCAAGTATCCTCGCAACTTAATTAAATAAAGGTATTCTAGGGATTCCAAATCATTATTGGTAGAGTAGGATTATTGGATTGGTAGAGTAGGATATTAGATATAGGCCTAACCCTCTAAAATTAAAATATATAACTTTCCTGATGCATGGTTCTTTATGCTACAGGGGTCCGTATATGCGGTCTAGTCACGTGGGCAGCTTCCCTCTGAGTTATAATCATAACAATGTCAGGCGGGTACTGTTCGATCTGTTTAATATTGGTATTGACGTCCCTAGCTATCCGCAGCTCAGAAGCTTCGTTGACATATACTTAAAGCCCCTTGAAGATCTCGGTATAATTGAAAATAGAAAAGGTGTGTACTTCTCCTCATACGAAAGGCTTCAAGGCGTGCAGAACCTTAGTAAAGTTGAGATTCCTGATGCTGAGATAGCAATGTCTATTTTGAG
Source organism: Ignisphaera sp. (assembly GCA_025058535.1). GTDB lineage: Archaea > Thermoproteota > Thermoprotei_A > Sulfolobales > Ignisphaeraceae > Ignisphaera. Next base: position 48,769 of record JANXEL010000057.1, read on the forward strand.
GGAGAACAAACTTTCGTTTAAAGGCTTCAGAGCCCCTATAACAGGCGTTTTCACACTTGCATCCAGAGTTCACCTATCTGATGATGCCTCGAGAGGGCTGCAATCAACCGGTATAGCAAACACGGATGCTGTAAGGAATTTCTTTGTAGACTTTGTATCTAAGATTATTGAGTTTATTAAAGGTATCGGATACAATATTGTATTCTTCGACGAACCTGCTCTCGTTCTCATCATCGGCAGGAGAATTTTATTCGGATGGGAAGAGGAGGACATCATCGAAATTCTTAGCAGATTAGCTAAGAGATCCTCTGGAGCTGATGTTGGTATACACATATGCGGTCCCTTAAACAAAAGGCTTTTTGATCTAGTGGTTCAAGTAGATGGAATTAAGTACTACAGCTTCGAATTTTATTCGAATCCAAGAAATATTGATATCATTGATAGAGATCTTTTAGAAAAATACGATAAGATTATATCACCAGGTGTAGTGAGTGCCTCTAAACCCGTTGTAGAGAGTGTTGAGGAGTCGCTCAACATATTAAGGAAACTTTATGATAAGATAGAAAATAGAATAGATTTGGTTTCTGGAGACTGTGGTTTCGGAGGTCTAAGAGGATCACTAGGCAGTGAAGAGGAGGAGTACAAGGTGGCCTTAGGAAAACTCAAAGTGGTTATCGAATCAATTAGACAATTGGAAAGAAAGCTCGGTATACCTACTTAATAGAGTGAAGCTCACATTACAATATGGGATGAACCACCCCATGATTATGGGAAACTCTCTAGATTTTCCGTATAAGATGCCGCGAATCGGTCAACTCGATTTGGTAAAAGCTATACTCAATCTCAGTGAAAAAGTTCACATAATCGATATCAGTGCGCCAACCGGTTTTGGTAAAACCATTTCAGTACTCTACTCAGTTGCTAAAATTATTGAAAGAGGTATTGCTGATAGGGTTCTGTACGTAGTGAAGACCAGAAATGAGCTTGACCCTGTTATAAGAGAGAGCAAGAATATTGGAATCAACTTTACAGTGATCTATAGCGGTAGAAGAATGTGTCCATACACCCTAGATAAGACTATCTCTAATGAGAGTTTCTGGATAGTGTGTTCTATACTCAGAATCCGAGGAAGATGTCAATACTATACTAGGGCTATTAGGTCCTCCATAGCCAATATTAAGAGCGTTGTTGATTCCTCCGACGATCACTTTACTATTGCGAGAAATCTATTCAAAAAGATTGGCGTATGTCCGTACTTCTCCCTACTAGCATTATCCGAACATGTTCCCCTAACTATAGCTACCTACCCATATCTATTTAAAGAACATATACGCCTATCAGCGCTCCCCCACATGAATCCTGCAAGAACGCTTCTCATTATAGATGAGGCTCACAACATCATCAATATTGGGAGTCTTATGGGAGAATCAATAGGTATTAGTGTAATCACGGCCTCAATCGAGGAGATTCTAAAGTACCACTCCAACGAGAAAGAAATTATCAATATTCTACGTAGACTAGCTATGATTAAGGTTAGCGGCAAGGGTTTCAAATACGTTGGGAAGGGTAGTATCGGGTTAGAAAAATGGGTAACGGAAAAAATATCATTAATAGCAAGCGATATAGCTATGAGAGTCATCTTAAACACCGAGAATTCAACAGATAGAGTTATGAACAGAGATCTGAAGATCGTGTACACTTCAAAGTTTCTAGAGATACTATCCCAAAAACACTATGATTTATTTGCCTTAATGACATTCAATAACGAAATAGAGCTACACACCATGCCTGTCTCTTTTGATCTACTCAAAAAATTGATCGAGCAATTCAAGCTAATAATCATGATGAGTGGTACACCTCCTTCGAAGGAATTCCTCAGCGATATACTTGATGTTCAGATGAATGTAGCGTTTATTGATGTTGAGGAGTTTGGAGCATCGAACTACATTCGTGAGAATTCATATGTGGTAATATTCGCAGGTGCAAGCACGAGCTATAAGGTTAGGGATGAGTATATGTACAAAACGTACGCAAAGCTTATCAGCGATATATATGGTGGTAGGAAATGGGTGACAATGGTTGTTTATCCAAGTTATGAAGTGATGCAGAATGTGTTGAAGCACCTCATAACCTCTGATAATTCAATTATTGATAGAGGAGAACCTCTCTCCGTAATTAAAAACGTACTACTTTCAAAAGATGGTGCTATACTTCATACTGTTGCAGGTGGAAGGCTCACAGAAGGTATTGAAATTACAAAAAATGGTGAAAGCATGATTAAGTGTGTAATCATTATAGGTACACCTTATCCCCAGCCTGACGACTATATAGAGATGATTCTGAGAGATACGAGGAATAGAGAATACCGTATTGACTACTATACGGAAGTGGCCATAGTTAGAACTCTACAGGCGCTAGGAAGAGCTATAAGGTCTGAGAAGGACCATGCTCTTACAATCCTTGCTGACAAGAGATATAGGAGTCCCTCGATAATAGGAAGGCTTAAGCTGAATATAAAAAAGGTTACTGCTTCAATAGATGAAATAAAGAGTGTGGCAAATCAGTTCTACAATCAATTGCAGTTTATGTAGCAAAATTAATTAATTTAATTTTAGAGATTGTGCCCCTCAAGACCAGTCCAGCGAGTTAGATTTAAAAGCTGGGTTTGCTTGGTGTTAATTGCAAACTACTTCTCCAGTCTCGGTAGAGGCTCCATCTTTATAACATATGCAGGTGTTGGACAGAGGTACTTTGGAATCTCAATTTCTACGCCATGCGATGTCTCTCTCCAGTCTACAGGATCTTCACCAATAATTTCTATACTGGTATCACTCACGCTCTTTATGATGCCTTCAAAGGGTTTTAT
>JANXEL010000039.1 GCA_025058535.1 Ignisphaera sp.
GTTGTTAGTTTGCCAGGTCTGCACATAAATTTTCAGTACACTATTCCTATCTAGAGTGAGTCTAGGGCATCTACAACCTCTAGAAGATTAGTTATGATTGCAATGCCCACATCACCCAGTATTATCTTTTCCTTTCTAGACCTATCTATATAGATTGCCCTCATTCCCGCGGAAAGAGCTCCGCCTACATCCTCAATAATGCTATCCCCCACATACGCTATGTAGCTAGGCTCAACACCTATTTCCCTACTGAATTTTAAGAAGATTCTTCTGTCAGGTTTGTTGATCCTTAGCTCATCCGAGAACATCACCACATCCATATAGTCGAGCACTCCTACCTGCTTTAGAATTCTTCTCGTATATATACTGCTCCAGAAAACTACATTGCCTATAATACCCATTTTAAAGCCAAGCCTTCCAAGTATTTTGAGAATCTCCCTCGCATCGTCAAAGAGGAGGTCATTTGCATCGACTAATGATAGCGCTTCGTTAATGATTTCCACGACTTCATCTACGTCTATACTAAGCTCCCTTGCTAGGATCTTTTGCGACTCAAGCACGATCTGAAATCCGTCTACCTCACCGTATCTTCTCAGAGTCTTTGAACTACTGTATGCGTGGGCTATCGATTTTACGACTTCCTGCAAATTGATCTTAAGTCTATCTGAAGCTGTGTGTGCTATTTGTTCAAAAACCTCATCTATGTTGAGCAGGGTATTCCATACATCAAATGCTACGGCCTTTATAGGCAATTCATTCAGCCTATAGAGTGGGTTACTTACCACTATTTATAAATTCTAAGGGGGAATAGAGTAGTGTGGAAACAGCTACCCCACGGCTATATAGATTTGCACCGCCTCCATGCATGGCTGTCTCTATGCATCGTGGTTATGGCTCTACAAAAAAGATACAGCCACTGCAAATACTATGGAGACTATTGGAGACAGAATCGATATGTACTTCAGAGCTACAGCCGTTTCACCATACACAATTCTGCTAATAGCTATTGATGAAGTGATTACTATGAACATCGATGGTATGTAGTACATAGTGGATATCAGCGGTATGCTGAAGCTCCTTCCCATCAGACCATACAGGTTGAGCGTTCTTGAGATGTAGGACACTATAGTGAGCGAGAGAACTGCACTTATGGTAAACGCTACTACTGCAAGAATGAGCACCACCTTGTACCCCTCAAGTCTAGATCTTCTAAGCTCTTCAAGTCTAGTCATGTGGAGCACGTACTCCTCAGCAGCTGATAGAGTATCCACCACTCTACCACCGCTACTAATAGCCACAGATATAGCAGCTAGAGGTGCTCTTACATCCCTTGGGAGGGTTGATAAGCACTCTTCAAAGGACTTCTCAGGATCGTATCCAAGCTTTACAAGCTCTACAAACCTAGCAACGTAGCTATATAGAGGCTCGCCCAAGGCTTTACCAGCCTCGTGAAGCGCGTCCAACACAGGCATACCAGTTCTAGTGTACGATGATGTGAGAGTTAGAAGGGGAGCTATCTGCTTTCTCAGCATTCTCCTCAATCTTACCCCATCTCTGTATAGTAGGTAGAGAATCGCTGCTGCACCTGAAATGAAAAATCCTACGAAGGTGTATGAATCAGGAGTAATGAAGATGGGTACGGGTAGCACTGCTATTCCCACACCTATTTTGACACCATGCAGACCATTGAACACACCCATCCCAGCTACACTTGATAGCGTGGGAATCACGTAATGTGGAACGATAAATACCACAAATATGTAGAGTAGAATTAGTACAGCCCTTCTTCTCCACTTCATGGTCTAATCCTCGATACAATTGCATCAGCCAAGACTATTACCACTGCTGTTGTTATTGGAAGGAGTATAAAAGATGATAGGAACATTATCTGCTCAAATGATATTCCAGCTAGTGGATGCAGCAGTGTGAGAACTGCTATAGAGCCGATAAGGACTGGTGTGAGAAGGGCTAGAGCAATATGGACCTCCATGTACACGTTCAAACTCTCAACTGCTTTCTCAACACCTAGTTCGTACCTAGCTATATACCTGTCCAACTCCAGCTTAATTGTGGATGAAACATCGCCGCCCACGTTTGAGACCGAGGCAAGAAGTGACAGAAGCTCCTTAACAGTCATCGACGGTGTTATCTCAGCCGTCCTTTTCAGGGCTACATCCAGCGGCATCCCAAGTCTGGTGAGTGATCTTACTAGATCGATCTCTATTGAGAAGTACCGATACTCCCTTCCAAGAGCCCTCGGTATGTCGTGGATGATGTCCTGCACACCCCGCCCTCCAGTGGTTAGAAGAGCTAGAACTGTGAGTAGCAGAATTGCCTTAGACTCCATAATGCTGCCTCTATTGGTGAAGAGAATCTTGGGTAGAATCACTACCAACTCTATGGAGGCTAGCAGTGTGAGTAGGGGAACCATCAGAAGTGCTAGAATTATTAAATAGAATAGTGATAGCTTTAGAACGTGGTGCGCATAGAGTAGGGTGGTGAGCACACTCATAGCCATAGCTGCTAAGGTGTACCACGATGCTACCAGAAAGTATCTCTCTATGCTGGAGGAGATTCCGGAGCCAACAACGTAGATATCCAGATTCAGCTTGAGTGAATTATTTATCTTGTTGAGGAGGTAGTAGAAAGGCTTTATTAGTACTTGGGCGTATTCAAAGAATTCTTCTTTCAACAGATTCAAGCTTCTCAATAACTACACCACCATCTATCTTCTTTACAACCTCCTCGTACGTGCCCTCAGGATCCCTTCTATACCTTCTAGCCAGAGCGTGCAGCGATACAATATCGAAATTGTTAATAGCTGCATACCTCAGGATTGCTGTCCTTCTATAGAGATCTGCAACCACATCCTCATAGCTTAACAGCATAAGATCTGAGATATCTCTCAAAATCCTACTGCCATCCACATCAACTAGCCACCTATCTCTGTACCGCTCCCACCTTGCGAGTGTCTTAACCAAAATTCTATCGTCTACAGGACTGTAGTTCTCTACCTCATAGATGTATGCTACTTTCCTTACGCTTCTCGCACCAGGCAACCGCAGAACATGCACATAGAGTTTAGCTGTTGCGATAAGGGATCTCAGTACTGACATTGGAGGAGCCGTAAGTCTTCTAATTAGAGATTCTATACTTTCAGCATGAACTGTTGTGAGCCCTCCATGCCCTGTGGAGACCGCCTGGAAGAAGCTGTAGGCCTCCCTAGACCTAATCTCACCAAGTATAAGCACGTCTGGCCGCTGCCTCATTGCAGACTCCACCTGTGCCTGGAGAGTGATGTTCTGTATGTATGGGTCGCTGCTCAGCCTCGTTATCATGGAGACCCAGTTATCGTGAAACGGGAGCCTTATTTCGGGAGTATCCTCAGCAGTAACGATCTTTAACTCAGGGGGTATGAACATGGCTATGGCATTTAGGAGAGTGGTCTTTCCAGAGCCCGTGGGACCGTAGAACACCATCCCCTGTCTACTCTCGGCTGCAAGCCATAGTAGAGCGCCTACAGCTGGACTAAGCATACCTCGGTTGATAAGCTCCACTATTGTGTACGGAGATTCCCTAAATCTTCTGATTGTAAAGCTGTGCCCAGTTGAAGAGACAACGTCGAGCACTATATGCACTCTGTAGCCCTCTGGCTTGAGTATCCCCTCAACAATTGGCTGAGCGATGCTCGCTTCTCTACCAGATCTGTAAGCGAGTCTCCTTGTAATTCTTTCAAGATTTTCACGGTTAAGAACCTTATTGCTCTCAAGCCACTCATAAACACTGTGAAACACGTATATAGGCCTATCAACGCCATCGCATGTAACGTCCTCGATGTTCGGATCTCTTATAAGTGGATCTATCTCACCATAGCCGATGAAGTCTCGAAGGATATAGTAGGTAGCTGCCTCAACCTGGCTCTCCTCAACCTTACAGTTCTTAACAATTTTTCTACAGATTCTATAGACGGTATTCCTAGCATAGTTATAACCATCATCGAGTGTTTCAAAGCTTGAAAACTCCTTTAGGACGCGAACATCGGATGTGATGTAGTTGTAGGCGCTGCGGTAGATTCTCTCCCCAGTGGAGTCAAGCTGAGGCTCGGAGACTATGTAGAGAAGCTTTCCATCAATACCTTCAGCGATAGATACTGTAACATGGTTTCGAAAACCGATAGAGTACCTGTCAACCATCCTCCTCTCCAGAACAGCCATTACAAACACACCGCAGCTGTATGAAGATCCTAAAGTTGGTGTATAGCCTAATCTGAGGCATCTCAGCACTACACATATTTTTCACAGACATACCGGCTAGCTACTACACAGCCCTCGAATTCTAGGCAGGACATCCACACCACCTCTCCACATCTACTCTACTCAGCAAGTGCCGGCCATACAAAGCCGTAGTTTGCCTCCACACCATTAGCAGTAACAACCTTTACTATATATGTGTACCCAGGGCTGTAGAGGTTCGGTTTACTAATAATCAGAGTTACCTCCCTCACCCTCTGCGGCTCGATAGAGACTCTAGGTTCAACTGCTATAGAGTCTATTGCTATTCCATCCACGCTGAGTATATAGGCAGACACCACATCTACTGCTACACTTCCAAGATTTCGAATATACACCTTCAGCTCATTTTTGCTCACCAGATTTACAGCATCTATCTTTATCCTCTCATACCACACAGATTGCGGTGGCGCTTGAGCTGATGTTATGTAGCCTGATACCCAGAGCCAGAGGAGTGCTCCACCGGCAACGGAGATTATTATGAGTATTATTGTTGCTATGATCGGTGAGACTCCCTTTAAAAGTTTCTTTCTCATACCATCCTCTCCAATAATATTGTGTTCCCCCACATATTTAAACTTTCTTCATAGCCTTTATTAGGACTTAAATTTCGGCGCTCCACCTAGTGAGCTATAGAAGATATCGAGAATTTTATATATGGGTGAAGCTTTAAACAGCTTGTGGGTGAGAGGTTGATTGCTAAGGGTGTAAGTGAGTACATAGCCACCTTTATAGTTTCAATTGTTACCCTAGCAGCTGGGCTGGGGGTCTTCATATATGCATACACTGTTATCGATAGCCATCAGCTCGTAATTAGCCGCAGCATAGAGTATGCTAGGGCTGAATACAAGGAGGACCTCGATATTATGGCTGGGTACATAAAGGGTGGAGAGGCTGTAATAATTATTGTTACAGGTGGATCCTCCGTGGATATAGATGCCGTATACGTAAACAATACAATGATTGTGTGCAGGATCTACGTAAACGATGCTATGCACATTATTGATGGAGAAGGTGCGGCTAGAGTTCCCTCCAACTCAGTAGCTGTGATTAAGTGCCCCGTAGAAGGGGCTGTAGCCTATGTAAAGATTGTATATAGAGGTGGTGAAGTTGGGTTGTGGGCAGCAAGAATTGCGTAGAGGTGTAGCAGCTGTAATTGGTTCGGTCGTGCTAATTTCAATATTCATAGCCTCGGCTGCCTTCATCATCATTACGCTGGAGAAGTTTAGCTCACTAGCTATAGAGGCTTCAAACCTTATTGTGGAGAGGAGCGATAGGATGCTTGTGCTGCATGGTATAGAGAGCTGGTGGAGCTACAACGGCTCCACAATAACCATCTATATAGATAATAAAATGGCTAGAGCTGCACTGTTAACTGCAATAGCAATCGTGTATAGTGATGGAAGCTTCGAAACAATATCATGGATTAACAGAACTGTAGAAAAGGCTGTTGCATCGTATCATGTAGTGGGGTTGCACAGTAGTTTGGCGAATCAGCTAAGGCTTCCCTACCTACTCCCTCCTGCGACGGCAACCGTGATTAACATATCTTCAACAAAGACGCCTTTGGCAATATCGATAGCCTCCATGGTAACCTCGAATAGCATTGTCGTACCATCTAGAAAAAACCAAGCATCTAGATCATGTAGTTGCTGGGAAGGCAGCTATACAACTCTTTCGCTAAGAAGCAGCATTGATGTGCGTAGCATTGATCATTAGATGATGGTTTACTGATTTAAGCTATTCTGCATCACCTGCTACTGATGATGGTATTAATGGTGAGTTGAAGTGGCAGTAAGTAGAGCCAGATTTTCAGCTGTTCAATTCTATTCCTCTGGCCTTTAGCGAATCGATGATTGCATCGGTTCTGGATAGCGCTACCTCTATGGATACTGTGAATAATCTTAGGTAGTATCTAAGACCTGCTTCCCCCCTGGCTCTGAGGACTATCTGAGCATCTCTCATCTCCCTTAGAACACTGCCGAGGATAACTAGCAGTAGATAGATAGGTGTAAGCCTACCTACGTGCTTGGGTGATAGTGTTGCAAATATCAGAACACCAACTGATAGAGTTGATGCTGCTACCAGCAGCGATCTCACTACCTGTCCTACATTGCCTTGCAGAGCGAGTGCCACTATAAGAAGAGACGCAAATAGAAATGCTGCTGAGAATGCAATGTACAGAGCCGTTCTCCTCAAACCAATTAGTAGCACCACCAGCCATAGAGCTGCTGTGTATACAATAGCTACGCCCAACTCTGTGGTAAGGGGCACTACCACAGATGCTGTGAGCAGAGCTAACTTGAGTGGAAGCAGCTCCCCTCTGTGTAGAGGTGTCCCCTTCTCCCTAAAGCTGAGCACCTCATCTATTATATAGGCTAGCACATACATCACCCAGTGTGAGAAGCCCTGAGTTGATTAGCACCTCGTTAGTGATGCTGCCCCAGCTTCCACCCCCCACAGTCTTTCCACCATTTATGACTGTGTAGGTGTCTGGATTGAGAAGATGTGCATAGAACACCTCGTGGAGTGAGATAACTATGGTCTTCCCCTTTCTCCTGCCGTGCTCTACAATCTTTAGAAGAGCCTCAATACCATCTCTATCAAGATTTGTAAACGGCTCATCTAACAGCCATACTGGCTGATCCGCAACAAGTATTGATGCAAGTGATACTCTTCTAGCCTCCCCGCCACTAAGTGTTGTTGGATCTCTATCCATAAGGTGTCCTGGGACAAGCGCGCTGGTTATGTATCTATCGCCCGGGACCCTGAGTGTTTTCAGAATAGCTTCAATCTCATCTCTTACACTAACCTCTATAAATCCGTAGAATGGATTCTGCCAGCAGTAGGCTACAATTCTAGACAGCTCCCTTCTACCTAGATTTTTAATGCTCCTGCCGTCTATCCTAATATTACCCGTAAACTCAACAAGTCCCGCCATAGCTCTGAGCAGGGTTGTTTTTCCAGCACCATTTCTACCTAAAATCACGTGCACACCTGAATCAAACACCGCGTTCACGCTATCGAGTATGCGCCTCCCACCATACTTAACTGTGAGATTCTCGACCTCAATCCTCGGCATTGTAGTGACCCATTGGGATAGCACTTTTATACCACTATCAAAACGCTTATAAACTAAAAGGCTTCCATCTCCACAAATTTAAAGGGGTGTTAATGCAGAGTGAAGGTTGCTATCGTTAGAGGCATTGTTATTGCAGCTGTATACATATCCCTTGTAGTGCTCCTGCACCCACTCAGCTTTGGACCTATACAGATTAGGGTAGCTGATATGCTCTCACCACTACCGTATATAATGGGAATTGAGAGTGTGTTGGCACTTACATTAGGCACAGCTGTAGCAAATATATTCTCGCCCTTTGGAATATGGGATATTGTGATAGGTACAGTGTGTACACTTACCTACTCCATAATTAACTACATCATTGGGAAGCTCTTTGGCTACAGAAGGTGGCTGCTACCTATAGTAGCAGTGGTGGATTCGATAATAGTTGGCCTCTACATAGGTGTTGTGCTACTGGGCTACATATTTGAGGCAGGGCAGCCCCACATGCTGTTCCTACTAGTTTTGCTGGGAAACTTAGCAGCAACAATACCGGGAGCCCTTATAGTCATTCCGGCCATAAGGAGAGTAGTGTATAAGTAGCAACCACTGCAGCAGTGTAGACGTGATCGGTAGTGATGATGATGGCTGTGAACTCTGAAATGTGATGAAGTGTTTCAAGACTGATTGGATTCAGACATCTCCTTGCTATACGCCCCAGCGACGCACCACGTAGTGCACCTTTAGGTTTGCTGGCTCCTAATTTTTAAAAGATTTTCCATCTCCGTACAGATTTTAATCCTGTGGAGCCTTACAGCTGAATTTTGGTTTAGCATATTTAGAAGAAGTGGCTGCGGAATAGCAGCATTTGTAGACTGGAGGTGTGGGGCCTTTTAAGAGGAATACTCTGGATCTTTAGAGGAGTCCAAATCAGCTCTACGGAGAGGATTTTTTATGATATTAGCACGCTTTCCAGCTTGGACAATCACTACAGCTGCATCTAAGAGCTGTGCTTCTTAAGCTATTTGGCGACAATCCTAGGACAAACAGCATTAGAAACTAGCTCTCGAAGATTATGCTTACCCCATAGCTAGACATCTTGTGATCAAGTGTAGGAAGAGAGGACGCTATGGATGTGAGCAGACTTGCCGAGTAGGTAATTAATTGTTAAGAAGGTTCTAGGTGATGATAGTTGAGCGTCTTCATAGAGTCTACAGTGAGGCGTGTAGAGATGCTCACTGAGAAGATGCTGAATCTGCTGTACCACCATCTATTTGAGGTGCACCTACTAAAGCCGGAGGGAGCCGTACGCCTCCTCAGAAGAGCTGGGGAGGATGTAATAGGAATTGCACAGGGTGTGCGCTTGATAGGATGTGCTCCATCGTCTTGCATCTTAAACTCATTCATAGAACAAGCAGCCAACTCCACACTATTGTGACTACTGGTACAACCTCCAACACCTATATATCTTAAGTGCATTAGAGTAAAGCTGAGTAGAACACACTCTCAATGTCAGCTTTCTGGATAGCACAGCATAAAATACCCACTAAGACTTGTGGAGACTAGGGTAAGCAACTTGATAATTGTAGACAGCAGTGATGTACTTGCAAAAACTGGGTACGAGTATATTAAGAGGATTGATCGGGCTGTTGAGCCTAGGAGGACTAGCGTAAAGTTTGCTGACATTGCTCCCGAGCTAAAGAGTCTCTGGATCGCTTCTCAGGAGCTCTACAGTCACCAGCTGGAGGCATTGAAAGCCCTGGAGAATGGGCACTGCACAATTCTCAGATCAGGGACAGGTTCTGGGAAAACTGAAGCGTGGTTTCTCTACTTCTATAGGAAAATCAAAGAGGATCCAAACTTTAAGGTGATTGCTGTTTACCCCACACTCGCCCTTGCAAACGATCAGATAAGAAGAATATTGCTGTATGCAGAAGCGGTAAATGCAAAGGTTCTTAAGCTCGATGCCCTATATAGGGATGAGCTGGTCAAGAGGCTAGGGTCGTCAGGGCTCAGGAGAGAGGTATCCGCATCGAACATCATAGTAACAAACCCAGCGTTTCTCTTCCACGAGGTAAAGAAAATCCTTCTGAAACCGTCATCACTACTGCAGCAGTTTGTTAAGAAGCTCAGTCTACTCGTTATTGATGAATTCGACTTCTACAGTCCTAGAAGCATTGCGCTCATGCTAGCTACAGTAGACATTCTTAGTGTGATGGCTGATGAAAGACCGCAGATATCGGTGCTAACAGCAACTCTAGCTAATCCGGAGGATCTCTGCCTATTTCTTGAGAACACCACTGGAAGGAGGTGTGTGGTCATTGATGGTGAGCCCTTTAGAGTTGAAAATAGAACATACATCGTACTTGGAAAGAATCTCTATGAGATATGGAGCAGAGTTAGGGGATATATAAGCTATGTAGAGAGCAGAGGGGTAGGGGATGAGATAATCAAACGCGCTCTGGAGGACTTTGAAACTTTTAGGAAGAACGCCTACAAGGTAGTTCAATTCTTGGAGGCCTTAGGGCTCCAAGTCCCGTCAATAGCAATGGACGTTGGGGAAATCCTATCGAGCTATGCAAAGGATGGTGGTGTCACCCTAGTATTTACCAGAAGCATTGCAAGAGCCGAGGAGATAAGTAAGATGCTAAAGGAGCGCATTGGAAACGCTGTTGCATCACATCACCACCTCATTTCAAAGAAGTTGAGGGAGGAGGTAGAGGAGAGGGCTAGAAGAGGAGAGGTGAAGATTGTAGTGACCCCAAGGACACTAATGCAGGGAATAGATATTGGAACTATAGTAAGAGTTGTCCACATGGGTCTGCCCGAGAACGTGAGAGAGTTTCTACAGAGAGAGGGTAGGAAGGGTAGGAGAAAGGAGATGCCGTATACGGAATCGATAATAGTACCCTCCACCAGGTGGGACTGGGAGCTGTTATCAAAGGGTTTTGAGGCTCTGGAGAAGTGGCTCTCCCTTCCGGTAGAGAAGACCATCGTTAATCCAGATAACGACTACATCAAGCTGTTTAAGGCGCTTGCCAAGATTCTGTCACCGTGGTTTAGTGTAGAGCTGAGCGAGGATGAGCACAAGGTCCTCAGAAGTGTGAGGGTTGTTAGGAGCGATGGATCTATAGATAGTGAGAGGGCTAAGTGGATATGGGAGAGGCTGAACTTCTACGAGTTTGCGCCTCCCTATGGTGTGAAGAGGTACGTTGATGATGATGGAAGGCTCATACCCTTAGAACCTGTAGGCCACTGTGATCTTGTTGAAAAGTTCCAGATAGGTTGCATAGATCTGAGTGAAGACGCGATAGTAACTGATATTAGTCACGGAACATCCACAAAGATTGTTAGAAGCATTGTGGAGAAGCCTCTAAGAAAGTTTAGAATTGGTAGTCACGATGGTATTGCCGAGGCGTTCGAGGAGTACAGGTATGTAAAGACTCTATGGGGTGAGGAGCCATCCTTTCTACGGGATATTGCCCGAGGAAAGCTCCAGAGCTACGTACTGGCAGTTGTCTACCCTCCGAGGAAAGGCTTTGGAGAGTACCGAAAGGTACCTAATAGAGTTATGTGGCGTTTAATATCGAGTAGGCCTAGGCTAGTGAGGATCGGTGATAGCTTTACCGTAACATTCGATAGAAAGATTGTCTATGTTCCAACAGAGACCTTCGGTGAGTACAGGGACTTTACCTACGGAATGATCTACGATGTTGATGATAGGGATGATTCATCCCTACTTAGGTTGGGCCTTGCGCTCCTTATGGTTGTTCTAAGGAGGGTCTACGGAGTACCCTTTGAGACTATAATGTACAGCGTGGAGAAGATTGGTGAGAAAAAGTTCCTAGAGCTACACGAACCTGAGGCGGCAGGTCTCATTAACACAATTAATTGGCGTGAAGTTAGAAAGGTTTTGGAGGACTACCGACCCGATGATCTCGATCTCATCCTCCTCTCCCAGCTGGACGATATAGCTTTTTCGGACCTCATCAGCCTTGGAGTAGACCTCTCAGCAGTTAAAGGCGCATCAATCAGAGTTGTAGACTACATAACGCTTAAGGACAGAATTCCTGCTGTATTCAGAGGTAGAGCATTCTCCATACCAAAGCCTAGCAGAGCCCTCAAAATACTCAGCTTAGAGGCTGTAACATGGATGGTGGATGAGGATACCCCAGTGCCAAAGGTTATCGCAAGCATCTCCGCGTTTGATGGCGAGGAAATCAGGGACTGCACCGATCTCTATGTGAGATACCCATTCACACCACCCCCAAGAGGCCTGAGAGAAATCGAGAGTGCCGTGGAGGATGCCATTTACTATGATGAATTTAAGCTTGTGGTGTACGATGCTGAGTCCGTAGTCAGGGAGCTGCAGAGGGCTAACCTGAAGAGGCTTACTGACATAGTTAGGGAGAGAGCCGTTAGCGTTAGGGATGGTCTAGTTAAACTCGGAGTGGATCCACCTGCCCTACCCTCGATACTTGAGGAGATTAGAATTGAGGGTCTTGATGTGAAGCCTGTAGATGTAGCATCACTACACTCTAAGCTTATTGGTACTGCGAAGGCTGGTAGTATCGAGGAACTATTCAAATCTGTTTCACAGTATATTCAGAGCTTTGCAGAAGCTAGAGCGAGATCTGTATACATCCTCCACCTTGTTATAGATGCTATTAGGAGTTTAGATGGTGCAAAGCAGTAGGCCGGCAATCTTACACAATCAAGCTACCTCCCGTCTATAATATCGATAATCCTTCTGTAGGGGAGCACAGGCTTTCCGTAAACCACGGTATAGTATATCACTGGCGCACCAAGCTTCTGTAGGAACGGTTTTAGATTCTCATCTGCAATAACTATGAGGTTGCCTAGAGCCTTCGAAACCTCGCTGAGCTTGTATGCTTTCTTCTCTGCATACTCCTTCCTCCAAAAACCTGCAACCTCTAAGTAGTATACCTTTCCATTCCTATAGATTTTAAAGTCTGGGAGGTAGAGCAGCTGGCCGAGTGCTATGGGCTCCTCCTCCCTCCTGATGTCTATACCCAGAGAGCTCAGCACTCTATAGATGGACTCCTCTATAGAGCTATCAAAAACTTGGCTGACCTCATATCTAATACTTCTCATGGCCAGAGGAGGCTTTAAGCTGTTTGAGAGGATCTCGATAGCAGTAGTCCTTCTGCCCAGGTGTGCCTCTGCCTCTACACGCCACATCCTGCACGAGTACAGCATGTCTACAATATTTAGGAGTAGAACTGAGAGTCTAGAGCCGTACGCTGTTGGTCTTCTAAACAGGCTCCTAGGTCCCTCAATGACCGCCCTAAAAATGTTTCCACGGTACCTCATATCATACACAAGGCCATAGAGCTTTGACAGCCTTCCAATAGATCGGGCAATGCTGCTAAGGAGCTTTTCGGACCTTCCAACCTCTATAGAGATCCTTGAGGAATTTACACATACAGTGTCTATGGTCTCGATGTTATACGTTCCGGCGATGTCCTCGATGGACGGGCTGGTTACTCTAGATAGTGGAAGCTCTTCAATATCATCAATCCATAGAAGACTGTCCAAATCAGCGTCCATACCCATCTCTCTCTTTAGAATTCCTATAGCCTCATCCCTACTGCTTTGCGGTACAAAACCTCCAAACTTCGTATTTACGATCTGGAACACTCTGAGCCTCAATACCCTTGGATCTACGTCTCTTTCTATCTGCAGTGGTTTAAAGAAGTGGGACATAGTCTTTTTCAGCGCACCGTAAAGCCTGTCATCACCTACAATTATCCTAAGCTCCTCCCAGTCTATATCCCCAAAACGCTTCCCTTCATTACCTAGATAGAACTGCAGTACTTCCCTTATCAGATCTCCATCCCTATCAGGATGTAGATAGAGGGGATGCGCTTTTCCAGATCGGTAGGTGAGCCTTAGGTTCTTCCTTCCGTAGGTCAAGGTCATTCCTCCTTATCTACAAAGATCTCAAACCTCCTCCTTCTCCTAGCCATTGATGGCTCAACCGTCCTCTTGGTTATAATTTCGATGAGCACAGCCTCTCTATCCTTTGGCCTTAAGATTCTGCCTAGCCTCTGAACGTATTCTCTATGCGATCCAGTACCACTTACAACAATAGCAACTGAGGCATCTGGTACATCCACGCCCTCGTCCAGGGCCATGGCCGTCGCCAGAATCCTTATCCTACCTTCTCTAAACATCTTCAAATACTCCTTCCTTTCATCATCAAGTGTGTCGTGCAGTATTCTCGGTATTAGAAATCTCCTAGATATCTCCCTAACTATATCAGTGTATCTCGAGAATATCAGTATCTTCTCATCTCTATACTTGGATAGAAGCTCCTCAACAACAGCAATCTTCCTCTCGTTGCTCAGAGCTATCCTCCTAGCTCTATGCTTCATTCTTAGCGCTTCCCTCGCCTCCCGATCCCTTGACGCTAGCTCAAGAACCCTTCTGAACCTTTCCCTAGGATCTCTAATACCAGGGAGTCTCTTTCTGCAGAACTCTAGGTAGAGCTTCATAAGCCTTCTGTACTCCCTAAGCTCCACCTCTGGTAGCGATACGTATATTCTCTCCTCCCTGTGTCTAGCCAGATACCCCCTTGACTGTAGAACTTCACTCTCTAGTGTGTAAACCACAGGGCCTATCACATCTACATAGTGTTTGTGGAGACCATCGCTTCTATACGGTGTTGCTGTCAATCCCATTCTGTATGGTGCTGTAATGTTCTCTAGAGCTCTTCTGTAGCTTGGGCTAACAGCATGGTGGCACTCATCGGCAATCACGAGACCGAAGAGGTTGGGATACCTCTCCAGGTTTATGTAGGCCGAATCATAGGTCATTATGGTTATGTCGGATAGCTCCTTCCTCCCACCACCGTATATACCGATCTTGCTTGCAGGTACAGATAGAAGCTTTACAATGTTATCAGCCCACTGGTTTAGAAGATCTATGGTGGGTACAAGTACAAGTGTTTTAACACCCAGCTCCCCAATGGCCTTTAGAGCAACCACGGTCTTCCCAGCTGCAACAGGAAGCACAATAACACCCCTGTAGCCGCTTCTGACCCAAGCTCTGTAGGCCTCGAGCTGATAGTCCCTCAATTCAATCTTTAGATGAGCTTCAAAGGAGGCTCTGTAGTCCAGTTCAAAGCCTAGTCTGCATCTAAGACCCTGCTGCTCAGCAATCTCCAGAACCCTGTGCAGATTCTTGGGCAATACCCTGTAGGTAGCAGTCCTTCTGTCAAATACCACCATCCTCTCAGCGGATAGCCTCTTAGTAATTATGTTGGAATCTGTGTAGAGCACAATATCAGGTGGTTCTAGCACGAAGTACACATCACAAGCATCCCTCTCGAGAGATTCTATAAGCAATTTCATCTCATCCGAGAGGTGCACACCTACACTGTCGAGAATGGAGATCGTTCTTTCTAGACCAGCTCTGGAAGCCTTAATTGGATTCAACCGGTACAGAAGTAGAGAGGAGGTTTCATCAGAGGCTACGAGATCAGCAATCAGATTTACATTCAAACTGCAGTGAAGCTGTGTGGTAGAGCCTTTAACTCTAAAGATAAGCACCATAGCTATCTCTAAAACAGAGTGGGTCACAATCTTAAAAATCTTACACATGCTGGTTGTGTATCAAGATGTGGATTCTACCACTCCAGAGGAGGCTAACGAAAGGCAGAGTTAGAGTGGACTGTTTTAGCTGTGAAATCTCGGGAAATGTGAATAGCGCTCCCCTGCATCTACTGAAAAGTAGAATTCAATGTTAGATATAGGTTGAGTACCAGGGGATGGTGTGTAAGATGAGTGCCAATTTTTGAGCAAGCTCAAGCTGAAACTCTCTACTGTACACAGTATTAATGAAAACCTTTCTTTGGATGTAAAGTTGGAGTTTTAACTGCTGGAAAGGTTTCTTACCCCACTGCTAAAGGGAATCCACTGATGCAACTGATGATGTTCATGTTTCTTCCGTGTTACAGAATTTTCCGCTCTCTGGAGTATTCACTATCATCTGTAGTGCTTTCAGATGGGATTTCTAAACTAACAGTAACAGCTCTTCTCGTCATAGTAACTGCTGAAAGCTAGAAGGCCTAATCTCAGTATTAGTTATTGTGCGAAAACCTTATTTGCCGCCTTCCATCGTACTCTAGTTTCCATGCAGGTATACATAGAAAAATACATAAATTAATTGATAGCCTGGTGATGGTGGCTACGAGTAGAGACAGTAAACTAGAAACTATTGGTGGGAATATCTCTAGATACATAATCTTTAGGCAGGCTTTAGCTTCTCTTGCAGACAACTTTTCATCTCCATACATAGGCTACTACCTAGCTTCGCTCACGCCATCTGGTGTTGGACAGGGTGTTCTGCAATTTTCTACAAACGCCCTTCCCACACTAGCACAGGTTGTGGTAGGTCCATTTCTAGATAGATTTGGAAGATACGTGCTGGCCCTTCTGCTATCATCTACGGTAGCTTCAATTATGTGGCTAGCTGTATCCCTCACCGTGGAGCCCACGACATTCATTGCCCTCATTACCACACGCGCTGTTTTTGTTGGTCTTACAAGCCTTGCATTCACAGCCTTTGTGGGTGCACTCTTTGATCATTCCGAGAGGGGGAGGATTCTAAGTGGGGTTAACGTTGCTTCTCAGCTAGCTACACTTATAGTTTTGATTCTTACAGCAACTATTATAAATCCATCAATAGAGGTGCTCAGGTACCTCTTTCTCCTTTCAGGTGTGGTGAGTTTGGCAGCATCACTGCTCTGGATAAAGGTTATGCACCTAGATAGACACACCGCAATTCGTATAGAGAGAAGTGGAAGCGTGAGCTTGAGGAGTACCGTGGCTGATATAGGGAGCAACAAATCTTTTATGAAGTTCACCGCTCTATATGCAAGCCACATAATGACTATGGCCATTGCATGGCCCTGGTTCCCACTTACACAGCGCTACATACTAAACATGAGTGTTGCAGAGATTGCTGTGCTGAATATATGCGGAACTTTAACTACAATGATTTCACAGTACATCCTGGGGCGCTATCTCAGCAGATCGAACTTGAGGAAGCTCATAATAGTTGGCAGACTAGGCTTTGTAATTCCTCCCCTCTTCTACTCTGTAGCGCGGGATGCAACAACCATATACATCTCAAGCATCCTTCTAAGCCCCTTTTCAGCAATATGCAACGTTGCCATACCGCTCTACGTATACAGAGTGGCTCAGCACGGAATGTATGCATCATATACAGCTTTCCTAAACTTCTCACAGGGAATACTAGCTGCAACAGGGTCTATAGTAGGTGGGGTTATAGCGGACGCCATAATTGGAAGTGGTGGTTTCGAAAACCTGAGATACGCCCTAGCACTCGATGCAGTTGTGAGGCTCATGGTAGCCACACTCTTTACTAGAGTAGATGATGTGTAGAACTGCTGATCAAGATCCTTCCCATTCACAAGGATCTAAAGCCCACGGTTGAAGTTGCAGCTTTCAGATCTCCACAATTACGCACCCAAAACTTCTTAGTGTTCCACTCCACTGAGAGCTCTATAGACGATAGAGCGAAAATGGTGGTGATCTGGGGATAGGAGAGGTTTCATAGATATGGGGAGGCAGCCCAGCAGCAGGATGGATGGTGTGAATAGCAGAGTACAGCTAATCAAACTTGCTGCTTCAAGGGTTCAAATTCTACAGGTACATTTCAGTGCACATCACTAGCAGCCTAACCATCTGCAGCCCTACGAAACCACTAATGCTGACCATAGCTCCGGCAAATGAATCTGATTACCGCTGCACAATCTTTAGTATAGCTTAAAGCTTTTAATTTTCTAACCATCGATTGATATTCCCGTGGGTTGAACACAATGGCTGGAAGGATGCTCTATCTCTGTAAAATTTTTGAGAGGAGGTATGGTGTGATAGGCCGTGTAGCCAGGAGGTATCTCATGGCAGGCTACAGCGTAGAGTTTATGCATCCAACGAGGTACGGCTCCATACATATAATTGCTCGAAGGGGTAGTGAGAAGATAGCTGTAGAGGTTTTTGAAAAGCCTTCCTCAGTAACGATGGATACAGCGACTAGACTGCTGGAGAAGTCTAGGTTAGTTGGTGCAAAGCCTCTGCTAGTCCTCTACTCATCAGGGCCAAGGATGGATAGTACCATGCGCAACTACTGCGCTGAAAACGGCATCAGAATCAGGAGAATTAGAGATTGAGAACCGGCATACACAGCCGCTGAAAAGTAGAAAAGTCTATACCATCCAACTCTGATTATCGGGTTGAATGGATTAAATCTGGGTACACCAATGACTCCTTCCCAACCATCTTTGGTAGATGGGGAAGCGCCCACACTGATTGAGCATAGGACTGGAATGCTAGGATTAGGTTGTGAATACTAGGGGTTGCCGTGCACAGGGAGGAGTTCCCTTAATTTCCACCATCCCCTGATCATCAAGGAATCTCTGTAGATCCTCCATAATCAAGTCCTCTATACCTCCGCTTGTACTCATTGCCTGGGTGCTCCCCTAGAGATCCTTTGAGGCAGACTGCTGTGCTCGGTCTACCCCTTTGAGGTTTTCTACCAACGACCCCCATGTATCCATCTGTGCTCGATGAGACTAGCTGGAAGGAGTTCTACGGAGCTCAAGCGTCAATGGGTAGTAGATGCATGTACCTCCGCCATAGTGAAGTCTGCAGAGCTCTAGGAGGAGGTTAAGTGTGGCTGAGTCACCTGGAGCGGTGAAGTAGCCTGGTACAGCTATGTAGTTAGCGCTGTTCACCCTTAGCTGGACTCTGCTCGTCAAGTCTGCAGCTGGTTTTACACTGGGGATAGCGATCCTAGTTAAATTTACTAGACCACTGACTCAACTAAGCTAGCTGTAGATATGTGTACCAGCGCTATATAGCACTCGTGTGATTAGCACCAAATTCTCGTCCTCTAATTAAGGTTATTTAGAGGTGCTGCAAATTTAGGAGCACGGCTATTGATAATCCACGGGCGCCTGTCTATGCCTGATGCTGATCATGGTCCGTGGCAGCTGCTTGTGAGATACTGTGAGGTAGCTCTCAAGAGCACTACAAGTAGGCTGAGAATGGAGGGGAGGCTCGTCCGCAATATTGGCGATGCACTGAAGCTCAGTGGTGTAGATGCTAAGGTGTGGGCATCCGATGCTAGAGTGTGGGTGTGCTGTTTTAGTAGTGAGAGTGAGGCTATGTATGCAAGTGGTGTTGTGGCTAGGGTTATGGGTGTTGCGAGTGTCTCCCCTGTTGTAACAGTTGGGTTTAGAGATGTTGGTGAGCTTGTGGATGCTGCAAAGAAATACTTTGCACCGAGGGTTAAGGGTAGAATGTTTGCTGTTAGAGTTCGCAGAAGGGGGAGCCACAGCTTTACCAGCAGGGATGTGGAGAGACTTCTCGGAAAGGTTCTACTGGAGATGGGTGGTAGGGGAGTTGATCTGGAGGCTCCGGAGATCACAGCATTTGTAGAGATAAGGGGGTCAACGGCTCACCTATTCGATAGAGTCATCCGTGGACCTGGGGGGCTTCCGATAGGAGTTGAGGGTAAGGTGCTTGGAATTATTCTAAATGGAATCTACTCACTAGCTGCTGTGTGGATGGTTATGAAGCGTGGTTGTGAAGCTGACCTACTGCTGCTCGATGTGGACACCAGCTACACAGAGAGAATCGTATCCTTGGTAAAGAGGTTTGCAGATAGGTGGATGTACGGCTACAGACCAAAGCTGCACATAGTTAATGCAAGGCGCATACTCACTGTGATGAGTACTGGAGCACTGGATCTGCATCCACTGATTACTAGGAAAGTTGTGGTAGAGGTAGCGCGCACAGTAGCGCAAGAGGTTGGTGCAGATGCAATAGTATTCGATGAATTTCTCGAACCATCATCCCTCTACATCCTTACCAATGTAGCTTCTATAGATGTTGGTGAGGGTCCTCCCATTCTAAGGCCGCTGATTGCCATGGGTAGGGATGAGGTCTCCAGAGTTTTAGAGCGAATTGGATTGAAAGAGCTGATTCCAGAGGAGTACAGCATCTATAGTGCTTTGGAGCCCAGAGGTTCTAGGGTGGCTAATGTAGAGGATGCAGATAGTGTTAAGAAGGGGTTAGCTCAGGCTATTGAGTGTGCGAGGAGCTATGCTGTAGGGAGAGGGGAATATGATCTGAGAACACTCACTCGTAGGGTGAGTGTTTATTGCTAGATTTCACGACCAATTCTGTGCAAGCAGTGTGTCCCAAATCCACCTGAAAAAATTGTTGTAGTGTATGAAGTTCAGCGTGTTCCAATCAAAACGTTCTCTATCTCTTTGTCTGCCACATCCTGTCAAAGTATATGCTCTTCGAGGTTGCACTAAGAGGTACCCCAAATGCGTAGTCAGCATCGATGAGCTTCATCTCCTGTGCCGCAGCTCCTACTGTAAACATAATCCTGTTATCTACATTCAGCATTGAGGCTAGCTTTACCGCCGATCCCAGAGCTATGCCAAGGTTTACAATGCTGCACAATGTATCTGCATCTATCTTCCAGCCACCGGGGGTCTTCAAATTCATTGTGGCTATTTTACACCCTATCAACACAACAGCTACACTGTTTCTAACATTTTGAGCATCTCTACTGAAGAACTCGCCATAGATCTTTGAGAGCTCCTCCATCTTGGTAGCCAGGGACTCCAGCTCCTCCCTTCTATCTACAATCCTCACAACAACGTTATCCACACCCCTTGCCTTAGGAGCAGTCTTGGCTGCTGCAACCATAAGCCTAGCCACGTCCAGCACTGAATCCCTCAAAGCCTCATCCTCATCTATCACAGCTCAACACCAGAGAGGTTAGGTTTACTTGGAATTAGCGCAGCTAAAAAACAATCATCAACATAGGGAGGGGTGTATGCTCTACACAAGCGGTGGTGGTGAAATCTACATGTGAACACTGGGTGGATTCGGAACTTATCTCAATAGATACTCTCGATGGTGCTCTACACACTGAGCTCTACATATGGTAAGTCCATGCAATTCTTAACTCCATACTCTTAGCGAAAATGAGCTAGTGCTCTCCTAACTACAAGTCGTATGCGTGAGCACTTGCATATGCATTGAAACATTCTCTGTTTGCCTCCTAGGGTTGATTCCTAGAAAGAGAGGTCGAAGCTTCACAGTAATTAATATCATGAACAACACCATCCTCTCATATAGGAAGGAGTTCTACACATGTACAGATTTAAAGTCAGCTGAGAATCTCCTTTTAGCCTCTTCTACTCTACAAAGAAATAGATCCCTGAAGCCGCTTACATAAATATGAATTTAAATGGGAAGGCTCTCAAAGGGGTTATACTTATGCTCTCAAAGAATCTGGATGTCTGCAGCCCTCAAGAATCAGCTTTCATAGGCAGAATTATCTATGCTATACCATATAAGAGGGGTTCTCTTTGAGGAAGGCGGCTGGGCATAAGAGCACTTCTTGAAATAAAAGAGACACTACAGCTCAACTAGCACAGTGACTTTGGGAAGCCCATAGTTTCTACAGGGGATGCGTATTGTACAACGATTTGTGTTGAAATGACTGGTATTCGGCTTTCTGGACCACGCCATAGAACTTGTCCAGATCCCTCCAACAGTGCTAAGAAACGGCCTCAGATGGATCCAATAAGCTGGTACCTAAAAATCTGTGATAAGGTAGTGCAAATTACGGTGAGCCTGCTACTGAATTGCTTATAAAAACCTGTCTCCAGGCACTACATCTAGATTTAGATAAATCTCCCTACCAATACACCGCTACTGAAATCAGTTTATAAGGTAGCTTTCGAGAGTTTAGAAATAAAATAGTGGGTGAGTTTCCTGAGAATTCTCTACTGGTTTAGAAGAGATCTAAGGTTTAGAGATAATAGAGCTCTTGCCGAGGCTATTTCTAGGGCAGATGAAGTAGTGGCTATATATATCATTGATACCGACCTAATGAGAGATCTAGGTATGAATTCCATTGATGCACGTTTCCACTTTTTGATCGATGTGCTAAAGGAACTGAGCAGAAGGATTGAACTTCACACACTCTATGGAAGGACAAGAGATGTTGTAGAGCACCTGCTGGGCAGATACCATTTTGATGCTCTGTATACAGCTGCACCACTTTCGTGGAGCGATGAAGCGAAAGTCAGAGAGGTTGAGGGGCTGTGCTTAAGTATGGGGATTAGGTTCCACCAAGTTGTAGACAATGTGTTGGTTGATCCCTCTCTAATACACTCTGCACCCAACTTCTCCTCATTCTACAGGCAATGGGTAGAGATTATCGATAGCAGAATAGTTGGTGAGATTAACACTGGCAAATTTAGGAGGGTAGATGAATCTAATGTAGATGAGCTCGCCGCTAAACACGGATGGAAGGCACCTAGAGCTGCTCACTGGAAGGCAGACTGGGTGGAGTACAGACTCAGGACCTTTAACTTTGCGGAGTACGATAGGCTGAAGGATTACCCCTACCTAGACGGCACCTCAAAACTCTCTCCATATATTAACCTGGGGGTGGTATCGGTTAGAGAGCTCTATAGAGCGGTATCCGAGCAGTCAAAAGAGTTCGTGAGGCAGTTGGCATGGAGAGAGTACTACTATCATCTAAAGAGGAGGTACCCATTCATGAGGAGCTTAGAGCTCAAGCCGCACATGCGGAGAATTGAGTGGGAGAATAGAGAAACGTTGATAGAGCTATTCAAAGAAGGAAAGACAGGCTACCCCATTATAGATGCTGGGATAAGGCAGCTGAGGATGGAGAACTGGATGCACAACAGGGTAAGGCTTATTGTATCTAGCTTCCTGGTCAAGGACCTCCACGTAGACTGGAGGATAGGTGAGGAGTTCTTCAAGAAGTACCTCATAGACTACGATGAGCCCCTTAACATAGGTAACTGGCAGTGGGCAGCCTCAGTGGGCGTGGACCCTCTTCCTCTGAGGATATTCAACCCAATTAAACAGTCGGAGAGGTACGACCCTATGTGCATATACATAAAGAAGTATGTCCCGGAGCTGGAGGGGTACGAGTGTAGAGAGCTTCACAATCCTCTGAGGTATAGATTGAAGGGGTACCACGAGCCTATAGTGGATCACTATCAGCGTGTTAAAGAGTTCAAAAACAGAATACGATCCTGAGAACACCTACCCAGTCCAGCCGAACCCACTACACTTAGACCATTCAATCAGCAGCCCACAGTGGTATAAATAGCTTCGAGTAACACTCCCCTCTATCCACATATTCACGACTTTAGCATGAGAGCTACAGGTTGAGACCATTCACGAATTCTACGAGGAATAAGGTTGGAGATTCCTAATTACGGTGATGGATGTAGTGTAGCAGTCAAAAAGCTATCCAATCTAACGGTACTAAACTGAGAGTGTAGAGCCGCTGTGTTTAGTGCTAATATTGCTATTGGCCGTGTGCCGGAGGTTATGCTAACCACCATCTGTAACAAAGATATGGTCGAGCTCTTCTGGAAATGGATCTACAAACACCTGCTCAGCAATGTACCTGTTTCCGAATCTGTGCAAAAGACCTCTGAAGTAGACCACAATAGTTCTCAGCGGCTCTCTTCCCAGCCTGTAGTTCATCAGGAGAGTGTTGACATACCTTCTCTCTTCCTGGGTCATCAAATCCTTGACGTGTCTGTATATATGTGAGAATACATTAGCGTAGGAGCCTCTCGATGGGGTGTGGGCAATTGCCTCCTTGAACAATCTGCTATAGCTTTCCCTTAGCTCCTCAACTTCGTAGCCTTTCCTCTTGGCAACCAGTTGACCGAGGATCCTAAGGTGGCTGGGGCTGTACAGCATGATCACATACTTGAGTTTTCTATGAATGTCGGCTATTCCATCTTTAGAGGTTAGGCTGCACAGTGCCTCTCTGAGAAAGGCGAGTGAGAATACCTTGATTAGGTAGCTCCTCCTTATGCTGTAGTTCATTAAACGCCTCTCACTCTCAACCGGTAGAAACGGCTGTACACTTCGTGCAAGAAGGGTTAATAGACCGTCGGACCTCCTAATAACCCTCCTATCCCTACCATACACCTTAGCATCGCCGACCCCACATGAAGGGCTGGCTGATTTTAGCAGAAAACCATCGACAAAATTAAGCGACTCTATGAATCTACTGACTGTATCTGCAAAGCGCTCCGTAAGGTCGATTCCCGTTTTCGAGTCCACTAAGCGGATGTCGCCACCCTCATCGCATAGGACAACCGGGTTTCGGGGAACGCCCAGTCCAACAGCAACTTCTGGACAGAAGGGCTGTACATCCACGTACCTCTTAAGTGTTTCAACAAAATTGTCATACACTATGCTTCCATTGTATCTAACGGGGCTAATCCCCAAGCACATACTCATAACAATTCTAGGCCTAGGGTAACCCAATTCAACCATCCATGATTTGATGGCATCTCTAGATTTGTGTACTCTAACTAACCTTTGTTTTACTGCTATTTAAATCCTCCTTTTTCAAATTCCTCAATCCACCATTTCTCATTATGAAGAGTAGCGCATATGGTTTTCAGATTCCACTAGTTCAACTGGTGGTAGTATTATTCTATTCTAGCAAACTTGATTCCTGGACTGTAAACTCTTGAAACTTGTGGGGCCAGATACTCAGTTAGGTTGTGTACATGGATTCTGAGAAGCTCTTCATTGCATGAGTAGTCAATGTGCTCCATACAGTAGCCGCAACTAAGTACAATGAAATAGTAATAATTGCTAACTACAGAGCTATCGATGAACCTTCCTCAGGAGGGTTATTCCTCAAGAATCACGTGCACCGTGTTTCAGACAGAATTTTTGCATTGGACTATGAATCGCAAGCTACTGGATATACCAGAGAGTACATAGCTACAGAGGAGGTTACGGAGATAAATACTACATTTCATATTTCATATAGCTCAGCAAAATAGTGCAGAGGGTTGATAGGAATTATATGCTGTACTCCTTATAGTTCTTCCAAAATAACCAGCCCACACCTGGTGCACCACATACTCTACCACAATTATTCTGTGAATCACTTTAACAGCAAAAAATCTGGATGTGCACTTCTCTAAAACGTCTCGTCCAGCCAAGTGTGTTTTCAGTCATCTAGGACCTCTGCTATTTCCCAAAAGCAGTGTGCTGGAATTTTTTGGAGGTTCAGAAATGACAGCGTGATATAAACTGTTAATATTTCTGTTAAGCGTCTGGCTTTTTAGATTCAAAAATATCTGTTACTACTGCACAGCAAGGTGCCAGACTTTGGCGTTAGGCCACGATAATGTGCTATATGTTGATAGGTTGACAGTGGGTGTGGGAGGTAAGATAGTGCTTAGGGATGTGAGCTTCTCTGTCGGTAGAAATAGCATTCTGTTCCTCCTAGGACCCAATGGTGCCGGCAAGACATCCCTCCTAAGGGCGTTAATAGGCTACCCAAACTATAATGTTATCTCCGGGAAGATACTCTTCGACGGTGAGGACATAACGAGTAGCCCAATGGAGCACAGGGTGTCAAGAGGTTTAGCTGTTGCACACCAGATTCCTCCAAAGCTCACCGGCATCAAGGCGAGGAATCTCCTAGCTGAAATATGTAGAAGAACGGGGTGTAGCGTTGATGAGATTGCTGATGAGCTCGAGATAAACTACCTACTCAATCGAGAGTTCGGCAAGGGGTTCTCGGGCGGCGAGCTAAAGAGAATAGAGATTGCTACAATAGTTGCCCAGAGGCCAAAACTCGCATTTATTGATGAGCCCGACAGTGGTGTGGATATCGACTCTGTGGCAATTATAGCTAGAGCTCTTAGAAAGCTCATCAATGTGTCTACGTATGGATCGATTGCTATAATCACACACTCTGCATCCATATCAAAGTATATACGCCCAACACACGTATGCGTAATGATATCAGGTTCGGTAAAGTTTTGTGGAGATAGCTCTATACTAGATGAGGTGTTTAGTCATGGATTTAAGGGGATGGCGGAGTAAGATAGCTGAGGAGGCTATACAGGGCCTCGATAGACCATCACCATATGGAGTAGATATTGATGTTAGCAGCTACGCTACAGAGGAAGCTAGATATAGAATTGACGTAGATAGCATTGAGAAAATAGGAGTTGATCTAAAGTCAAAGGCCCGCTACCTGCAGGTGAACCAAGCCTACTTTGAATACCTTAGTAAGATCCCAGGTGTTGAGGTTTACAAGCTCGAGGACTACATAGAGAACTACCCGGATGAGGCAATGGAGTACGTGTGGAGGTTGCTGAGACCATCAATGGATAAGTACGTAGCAATAGGAGCCCTCAGGGGCATGGGAGGCTACTTCATAAAAGTTAAGAAGAACACGAAGGTCGAAGATCCGATAATGGCGTGCATGTTTTTGAGCTCATACGGACTCCAGGCGCCCCACAATGTTATTATCGTTGAGGATGGTGCTGAAGCAACCGTCTACACTGGGTGCACCATAGCTCCTGAGACTGTAGGTCTCCACGTAGGACTCTCCGAGTTCTACGTTGGGAGAAACGCGAAGCTGAGGTTTGTTATGGTCCACTCCTGGAATAGAGCTACCCATGTAAGGCCCAGAACTGCAGTTAACGTCTCTGAAAACGGGGAGTACATATCCTACTACGCAAACCTAAGTAACGTGAAAACCTTTCAGGCCTATCCAAGGGTGTATCTCGGTAGCGGGGCGCATGCCTACTTAGCCTCTATAGTCCTTGGTGTAGATGATGCTGATATTGATATAGGCACCGCAGCAGTACTTGAGAATGGTAATGGCGGTGTAGAGATAGTATCAAGAAACGTTGCGAGAGACTCGTCTAGAATTGTTATGAGGGCCTCCATAGTTGGTAGAAGTGGAAGGGGACACATAGACTGTAGGGGGCTCATGCTCTCAAACGAATCGGTCATGGCAACCATACCTGAACTGCATGCAAAGTCCCCCAATGCTATTCTAACGCATGAGGCATCAATAGGAAGGCTTGCTGAGGATGAGATCTACTACCTTATGAGCAAGGGCTTTACGAGGGATGAAGCTGTAGGCATTCTCGTAAGAGGCTTTATAGCAATAGATGTAAAGGGTATTCCGGACAGGGTTAGAAGCTACATAGAGACG
Organism: Ignisphaera sp.; assembly: GCA_025058535.1. Classification (GTDB taxonomy): domain Archaea; phylum Thermoproteota; class Thermoprotei_A; order Sulfolobales; family Ignisphaeraceae; genus Ignisphaera. Next base: position 26,467 of record JANXEL010000039.1, read on the forward strand.
ATAGAGAGGCTCACAGCTGAAAAAGCAATGTAGGTACTACAGTAGGAATATTCTCCTAATTAGCTCAACCCCAAGAGCTGAAGCCAATGATACTATAAGCGATGCTATCAATACCCCCAGTTCAATGGCTATCAGCGCCCTCCTCCTACTGATACCGAGGACGTGCGCCACTAAAGAGCCGGTCCAAGCACCAGTACCTGGAAGAGGAAGGGCGACAAATAGTGCTAGCGCTAGCAAGCTGTAGCGATTAACCCTAGAGGACCTGGAGCGCCCATAGCCAATAACCCTTGTGTAAACTCTTTTCATCACAGTGGGAATCGTTCTGGAGTTTATAATTAGTGTGTCCAGCCACCTCAGAGCGGTGAGCACTATGGGAGCAACCAGAAGGTTGCCTACAACAGCAACTGCTAGCCCGTAGGCAATTGATTCACCATCCTTGAAGAGCACGAACACCATTGGTATGGAGCCTCTGACCTCAGCCACAGGTAGAAGTGAAACAAGAAAGACTGCTAGGTATTCAACCACACCACCTCTAGTCAAAATCCACCACCTACAGCCTCTGTGCATTCCACTACGGACTAGCTGGAGTGCGTCCCAACACACCTAGCACCTTTCTATCCATGCCGTAGCATCGACCTCTAGCTCAGCATTCCTAGGTAGTTCAGCTACCCCTACCACACTTCTAGCTGGTGGGCTGTTGGAGAAGAACCTCTCATAAACTTCATTGAATTCACTAAACCTTGAAATGTCTTTCAGATACACTGTCACCTTAACCACATTCTCCAAGGAACCTCCTGCAGCCTCTACTATAGCCCTAATATTCTCGAGCACTCTCCTAACCCTCTCCTTAAAATCCCCCTCGGCAATACTGTTTGTTTTTGGATCAAGCGGTATCTGCCCAGATATAAACAGCCAGCCGTCTACGCACACAGCCTGGCTGTAGGGACCGATAGGTCTTGGAGCGCCTTCTGTGAAGACTATCTTCCTCATTTTGTGCCAACCAGACGATTAGTAATAGATACCTAAGGCTTTTCTGCTTTACTCCGCACCAGTTACCCGGCAAGCTCCAATCAACTGTATATAGAGCCGTGCCATCTCGTGGTATTCTTAGACACCCAGCTCAATCAATCCTCCACTGCTCAACCTGTTTGCATGTGTAGAGCTTTCCTCCTGCTAGTGCAGGCAGATTACCGTTCCACCATGCTTGAGTATTACAGTACCTCATTAGCTGTCCTCTCAATAGCATCCTTGAGTGGCTGTGGCATCCCTACCTCATCTATAATAGCTGTGAACCCGCTATGAATGTCCCAACGCTATAGCCTTTCCAGGCTCTAGATTCCCTCTAATCATCTCTACACCAAATACCACCACATCTATAGGGCTTCCTGAGCAGCTTTTTCATCTATAGTGAAGGCCTGCCAACTCCAACCATGATATCCCCATCCCTCCTCTAAAAACCGTACACACTACTTTCAAAGAGAACCAAGGCTTTCAGCCTCTTTCCAAAATACTTCAACTGTGTAGCTGTCTTCGGATAACACCTTATCCCACAGGTTAGATACCCAGCGCTCAACAACAGTATTGAATTCCTCAATATGCCTGCATTCAAACACATCAACAAAAATACCTGTAGGCTCTGATCCATAGTTATACACAACCCTCCTCCTAAACCTCCAGTAACATCTTACTAATCATCAACAGGCTTGCATTCTTACTCGGACAGTGTGATTAGAAGTGTATAAAGGTTCAGCACCAGGGATAGCTGTTGTGCTTGCAGCCCCAGCCACCTACACTAGCAATGCACAGTAAAGCTCTATACACAGAGAGCTTGAAAAGTTTCCCTGGAACTTCATACAAGCACCCTAGCTTGAATCTGAGCTATTAGTGTTTAAAGTGCCTTTTTACCGCTGTGTAGTGTATGGAGCCGTTTAGATTATCAGTTCCGCAGCTGAAATTTTTAGTGTAGAGGAACCGGAGGCTGAACGCTAATATCGCGTTCCACCCGACTCTATTTCGCTGCATACTGTATTGAATATCTCGTAGAGCTTTGCTCTATCCTTAACGTACTGAAACACCGTGGCTACCCCAAGTCTCTTTACAGCGGTATCCAGCAGTAGTGCTGGTCTGCATCCCTTTTCCTCGAGTCCGGAGTCCTTTATGGAGGAAATGACTTCATTCTGCACATACTCGCCAAACCTTGCATCCATAGAGTCAGCTAGATGTACCACTAAACCTTCAAGTGTAGTTATTGGTGCGACTCCGTGAACCTCCGAGACTATTCTCACAAGATCACCTCCACCACCTCTTCTTACCATTTCAGCAACGACTGCGTAATCGTGACTGAGATACCAATCATGTCTAGGTCTGTACCCTCCATTGATATCATCCTTATCATATTGATAGTACTTGTATATATCGTGCAGAATTGCTGCTGCTACAATCAGATCACGGTTAGCTCTAATCCCGTAGAGCTCTTCAAATATCCTCTGTATAGCAAGAGCAATCCTCACAACGCTAACGGTGTGGACTATGAGACCTCCAGAAAACATGTGGTGTTTTCTTGGAGCAGCAGGCGCCTCATGTAGACTAATCAGCGGCTCTGCTGATGTAAAGCTAAGCCTTGGGTTACCAATTATATCGAGCACCAGAGACCTTATGCTGTCGTCTCTAATTTCGCGG
>JANXEL010000005.1 GCA_025058535.1 Ignisphaera sp.
TCCATCCAACTACTCCTATTGCTATTACTAGTGTTACTGCTACTAGTATCACTACTGCTATTATTGGCTCTATTCCTCTATAGAGCTTCCTCACAGATCAACCCACCTACCACTCAACATTTCTTAACCAACTTATATATCTTATATATCATCATGTGGTTTAGCTAAAGCTAAACACTTCTACACCCTCAACCCAACTACGCTCTAACTACTCTCTCTAGTACTGGGTATAGGGTTCCTGATTTTAGGTACAGTCTTATGGTGTACATTGTGCCGTAGCTATACTCTCTACTCAGCTCTATGTCTATGGTTGCTGGCTGCCCTGGTTCGACTCTCTTTGGTGGGTTTAGCCGTACTTCCTCCACTCCATGTATCTCTATCCTGTATATCTCTGCTGCTGCATCGCCCTCGTTGAGCATTTCTATGTGTAGCTTCCACACCCCACTCTCATCTCTGTGTATCTCTACTCTGTGTATTCTGAGCACCTCTGGTTTCCACATCATTGAGTGGTAAGTTGTTGTGAACCATGCTACTCCTGCTGCTGTGAGTGCTATGGCTACCCCTACAAGGATTACTATGGCGAAGAGTCTGTTCATGGTCTATGCACCTAGGTATGTGAGTGTTGCTATTAGCGCTGCTGCTGATACTGTTGATAGGATTGCTGCGTGTAGAAATCCGGCTGCTACTGTTGCCTGTGACGACTTCCCTGCTATCAGCCCCATTATGTAGGAGTTCACAATGTTTCCAAGACCCATTACGAGTAGTAGTGGTGCTGCTGTTGCTAGTGATATGTTTGCCATTGTGAGCAGCATGTACATTATTATTATCGGCATTGTTGCCAGCATCACCGCTCCGAAGTAGGGGAGTATGACCTGGGTCCTCATCCTCCTCCTGGTCTCCTCCTCAAGCTCACTCAGAATCTGGGTGAATCTGGCCAGCACGTCTATTACCTCCGGAGACCCTCCACCAACAACTATGGAGTCTGCGAGGAATCTGAATGAGGCTATCACAAACCACTCCTTAACCCCTCTAACAGCTCTCCTCAGAGCCTCCTCCAGACTGGCACCTATTGATAGAGCGGCTGCAGCCCTTGTAACCACTGGGGTTAGGGTTCTGTAGTCTCTTGCAGAGAGCATCACTATACACTTCTCCGGTGCTAAGCCTGTCTTCCTCACCTCGCTTAAATCCCTGAGGAAATCCGCTGTCGATCTGATGATCCCTCTGTACCCCTTCACCATACCTCTGTAGACGAGCCACGGTGGTATGGAGAGCGTTAGAACGGCTAGTGCTGCAGACACTATTACGGACTTAACTATCCCGAGGTCCACGTTACCGAGGAACACATCTGAACCGCCGGTTAGGATGAGGGTGACTATAAACACTGCTGCTGATGCGGGGATGAGCGTGATGAGCAGTGAGTATGATCTTCCGTAGCTTATGGGTGTTCTAGGCTGGTTCAGATGGACTGCAAATGCAATGGCTATACCCATTGCTGGAAGGGCTAGAAAGTTGTAGATGGATGGCATGGTTGTGTCCATGGATACAGCTATCTCCCCAGGGCTCCTCATAGCCTGTGCAGCTGAAATTGCACCGGAGACTGCAAAGAAGACAAACAGGGTTACGGAGACAATTACACCAAATATTGTGTAGACCTCTAGGTAGGATGAGAGCCGACCCATGATAGCCTTAACCTCGCTCGTCCTTGCTTCGAAGAGCTCCCTGGTCCTAATCTCTAGATAGTGCACAACATCACCACCGCTCCTAAGCGTTGTGGTGTAGCCGAGCATGAGGTCCCTAAATTTTGTGCTTGGGTGGCGGAGAGCAACGTGCTCTAGTGCGGTTAGAGGATCCTCTCCAAACATCTTAATCCTTGTCATTATCCTCTGTGCCTCCCTTCTAATCCCTCTGAAGATCCTCAGCTGAGAGGCCCTCTCAATAACTCTCTCTAAGCTGTAGCCACCTCTAACCATGGTAGATATGTACGCCATGAAGAAGGGGAGCTCGTTCTCCACATCAGATCTCCTCATGGAGGCTATCAGACTCGGTAGTGAGAGTCTAATTGAGAACACGAGTATGGGTATAAACACAGCTACCAGCACTGCTACGAGCATGTGTATGAGCTGCGGAGCTAAGAAGAAGTATATGGAGAGCACGGCTAGGGCTGAGAATAGAGTGGCAAACATGGTTAGAGCTATGGTCTCTGCAGCGTACTTAACGGGATGCACATTGATACCAGCCCTCTCCATAGCCTTACTCAGCTCAAAGGTCTTTGCCAGGGACCTCCCCCACGATTCGAAGAAGCTGAGGGAGAGGGCTGTGAAGACCTCCCCTACCGTAGGAGCCCTCCTTCTCGCAGGGGCCCTCATAGGAGCCCTCACCCTCTGCGGGGCTTGGGCCTCTTCAACCTTCCTCCTCCTTTTCAATAGCTGGAGCTTTGGTGCCATGTGGGTCACCTGCCCTCAGCTCTGTTTATCATTCTAAGGGTGCCAGCTGGATCTACGTAGTATCTGTAGATGTGTGTTGCAACAGATCTATAGTCGTTTCTACCGGTCTTTACAAGCCACTCGAGCACCGCTCTTCGCCTCTCAAGCTCTTGGATCAAGCTGTCAACTGAGAGCCCTGTTAGCTCACTCACCCTCTTGAGCATGACGCTGTCCTTGAGGTCTACCGTGAAAACATCGTCTATGGGGTTCCACCTAGCCACCTCCACATAATCATTTGCACCCCTAACCTCCCACACGTTCGTTATTCTCCTAGCGGGTCTTATCCTACCCTTCTCATCCCTTATCTGCACCCTTCTGATGACCATTGCTATGTTTATTAGGGGCACGTACGACTCTGGGATGTCCATGGGCTTTGACGTGAGCCTCTTTACAGCTGCATCGATGTTCTCGGCATGGAGGGTCGTCATACCGCTGTGGCCTGTAGCTATGGCTTGGAATAGCACGAAAGCCTCCTCACCCCTAACCTCGCCAACCACAATCACATCCGGTCTGTATCTGAGTGAGAGTCTAACCAGGTGGAATAGGGAGACCTCCCCAACCCCGCTACCTATGTAGGATGGTCTTGATACGAGCTGAACCCAGTTATCATGTGGAAGCCTGAGCTCTGGGGTGTCCTCAATGGTCACCACCTTGTACGTAGGTCTAAGGAGTGTTGCTAGAGCGTTTAGCGTAGATGTTTTACCCGATCCTGTGACGCCTAGGATCAGTGTCGTTAGCTTGTAGTCCATTGCCAGCCAGAAGTACGATGCCATCTCCGGGGAGATCGTTTTGAAGCTGATCATGTCGGCTATCGTTATGGGTGACTCACTGAACTTTCTAATGGTGAATGTGGAGCCTGATGTGGAGACCTCCTTTCTAAATGTTGCTGCAAGCCTGTGCCCACCTGGGAGAATCGCATCCAGAACGGGGTAGGCTACAGAGATGTGCTTCCCAGCCATGTGCGCAAGCTTGAGCACATACTCATCCAGCTCCTCATCACCGGTGAACTCTATGTTTGTTGGAATGGATTCGTACTTCCTGTGCCACACGTAAACAGGCTTCTTAGAGCCGTTGCACGATATATCCTCTATGTACCTATCTCTGAAGATGGGGTCGAGAACACCGTAGCCTGCTAGATCCCTCTCAACATAGTACTCTATCTTGCTCCAAGATAGACTGGGGGTTTTTGTGAATCTGATTTGAAACTCCCTGATAACCCTCCTAGCTGTTTTCAGAACCTCCCTAGTGGCATCCACATCCAGAGAGGCTACGGGCTTGAGCTCCCATATAATGAAGTCCTTTATCTGATTGTATATCCTCTGCTCATCTTCAGAGAGGGAAATCTCGTAAACCTCGTAGAATATCCTCCCCGTAGCTTCATCCTCTACAATGTTTATGTAGGCAAAGGGCTCCCTAACGGGGTAGGACTCAATCTTCCTATACCCTTTCATAGTGCTGAAAAGCTTGTGCAGAGCTCTATACGACTCCTGATGAGAGGCAAGCTTATCGAGTTCAGATTCAGACTTGCTCTCTACAGGCTGGACCTCTGCCCTCCTCTTAAAGAGCTTAGCGAATCTCCCAAGAGTTTTCACCATGCTACCACTCAACTAACAGTATTTATATTATAGGAGTATATGTGGGTAGAGGTGTATATAAACCTCTCTGAAAAACATATAAAGCACTCCCAGAATATCTAATACATATACCTAACATTGTAGGTTTGCTATATGAACTGCAGGACAATCCTATTAATTTTAGCGGTTGTGGCCTCCATAACACTCTCTGCATCTCTATCCACAATACATGCAGAGTTCCTGCATCCAAGAAACAGGGTATTCAGCTATACGGTCGATGTATCGAGAAGAGGGGTGTCTCTAAAACACATAGCTGCCATCGATATCGATAGGCTGCTCGTAGCGGGCACCATAAACAACAGCAACGGTGTTGCAGTACTAAATATAAACGATCCCTACATAGGGGTTGTTGTCGAGCAGGTATACCCATTGACGGGCAGCCCAACGTGTATAGCTGTTGACGGCTTTCCCATAAAGAGAGTTGCTGTTGGTAGTGATAGGGGGGAGGTCCTGCTATTCAATATCGAGGGCGGCAGAATTAAGAGGTACGTCCATACAGTGCTGGGCGCCGATTTCTATGTGAATAAGGTGTACCTTGCGAGATCGGCAGGGTCGTACAAGGTAGTTGTGCTTGCTAGCGAGGGTGGTCCGAGAACAGTACCATGCACACGGTGCTATGCATACATATTTGACGAAGCTCTACCTGGGGCTATGAGGATTGGCCCCAGGACTGGGAATGCTACAGTGGCTATTGAGAGGGTTTATGTGCAGGACATAGTTCCACTAACAGTGTTCGACACTGCGACAATATACGGCAACGCCTCGCTTGTTGCCCTAGCCCACGTACCTGCAGCCTTAACAACGCTTGAGTTCAGCGTATCTTACCTCTACAACAATACACTCTATCCAGCTCCAAACACTCTAGTAGAGATCCTCGCATACGATAGAGCTAGGGGCGTAAGCTACCTATATGGTGTTAATGCTGATGCCAGAGGTAATGTATCCATACCCATTCCAGCAGGATTCCACGCAAATCTCTCAATAAAGGATTTAACTGGGAGGGTGGTGTGGAGCATGGTGTTTGATCCAGCGAAGCACATAGCCGTAGATGGTGTTGTTACGCTGCCCCAGGTCATACTGTCAACACCCCCCGATACAAGGTCTGCTACAAGGGTCTATGGAACGCCAGAGTTCCTCAAGGTCGTCATAGAGGTTCTAGACATCTCAAACACTCCAAGCAGATATACAGTGGTTGCCTCTTCCAACTTCAGACTAGATGTGGATTCAGAGGGGCTCTCCTTTGTAACTCCGGCTAGGGAGCCCCGCTACACACTTGTGTTTGGACATCCATCAAAGGGTGAGCTGAACCTCGTTAGGGTTTCCATAGCTGGTAGAACACTGCGGAGAGTGCTTCAGATCACGGACTACGTGGGCGTGAATGCAGCACCTGTAGCCTCTGTAACCTATGCAGATGGTAGCTACCTACACGTGGCTCTCTCCGATGGGAGAATAAGGGTCTACAGATCCACAGACCGCAACTACACACTGCACTACATATACCCAATGGATGCACCAGTGAGGAAGCTTCTACCCATACCAGCGGCTGAGGGGTACACATACACAGCCATAACCACCAGAGGTGTGCAGGTACTAGCTACATCACCAACTCAGATACCAATAATAAGAAATGCTACAACGCTGTACGGGTATGTTCCAAACTATGTAGATGGCGATGCTTTAGCAGACCTTTCAACGCTCTTTCTAGCATCGTCAGGCAGCATCACAGTAGTTAGAAACGTGGATATGCTAGCTAAAGAGAGAAGGATAGCTGCACTGGATGAAATTAAGGCGCCGAGCCTTGTGCTAAGGATATCTCTACCGGGGAACGAGAGCTACGATAAGGTCATTGTTGACTTCACCTACCCCCAGGGCATAATCAGGCTTAAACCTGATAGGGAAGGTCTGGTGAGGATAGATAATCTGGTGCCGATAAGCATAAACTACAGTGTGTCTGTGCGGTACGAGGAGCCTCATGTAGTGCCAGAGGATAGAATGGTGGTGCTGGCAGGCTATAGAAATGAATTCATCGAGATTCCAATGAGGTACAGGGAGTACACAGTTAGAATAAGGGTGTTTGACCCAGTGAGTAGAGAGCCTATAGCACCGTACAGCGTGTATGTGGATGGTAAGCCGGTTGCTGAGGGGGTGAAGCTTCCGGAGATCTACACCAGAGTTATATACGGTTTCCACACAATTCTCGTGAAGCCTGACGAAGGTTACGAGGCGGTGTATGAGCCATTCACACTGAGCCTGCAGGTGGATGGTGATGAGGAGCTGGAGGTGCAGCTGAATAGAAAGCTCTACACACTAACTCTCCACATCTTAGATCGGGTGTCGAATGCATCACCCATAGTGTCCATACAGGTGAGGTTACCGGCTTTCGGAAGAGTTTACATTCTCTCCCCGGGTGAGCATCTAGAGGTGTTAGTTCCGTACGGTAACACAACTGTTTATGTAGAGCCGGCGAGAGGCTGGGAAAAAGCGTACAGCCCAACTGGAGCTATTGTTGAAGTTTCGAGAAACTCTACGTATACAGTCTACATTGATAGGATAAAGTACACAGTTAGACTGAATGTTCTTGATGAGTATACACGTAGACTGGTAGCACCTGTAGAGATTCTAGTTAACAACACCTTAGTGTACAGAGGGTCTGATAACACCGTGAACTTTGTAGTGGATTATGGGGCGTGGAATCTATCAATTCTTCCATATAGGGAGGGGGCCTACACCCCCTACACCACAACCATAAGAGTGGATAGCGATCGAGAGCTGAACTATATCTTGAATAGAACAGTGTACGGAGTTGTGCTCGAGATTAGAGACGTGTATGGACCACTGCTAGTCCCACTGAATGTATCTATAAGTGGGGTGGTTAGCGTTGGCCAGGTACTAAGACCTCCCATGACACGAGTGGGCTTTGCACTCCCCTATGGAGAGTACAGAGTTCACATAGAGCCTCTGGACAATGCTAGAAGGGTCTATCTACCAGTGGATATAGGACTTACAGTTAGATCAGACACATTTGATACAGTAGCTATTGAGAGAATTAAGTACAGACTGAATATAACTGTTCGAGATGCACCCATAGGTAGGCTCGTTGGCGTATTTGATCTATATGCAAACAAGAGCATGGTACACAGTGGGGTTAGAGGAACCGTCTCTATTTCAATTCCGTGTGGCGCCTACAGTGTAGAGCTGGTGCCCCAGCCACCTTGGGATGCATTTTACGAGCCCTCAAAGCCTTTAGCAGTCACAGTGTTCAACAATACATCCCTTACCATAACAGTGGGTAGAAGAGCGTTTGACTTAAGGATAACAGTTGTGGAGGGTATGAAGCCTGTGGAGAATGCTATTGTATCCATAGAGAGTCTAGAGACAGGGATTACAATAACTCAGCTCATAACCGATGAGGATGGGGTTGTACTCACAAAGGTGCCGTATGGAGTTTACAGAGTGACAGTTATGCACCCAGATTACCACATGCATGAGATCGTGGTGAATATGGTTAGCGATATTTACGAGATAGCCAATCTAAGACCATCCATAACAACTCTTATAATGAGGTATCTACCTATAGTGGGCGTACTGGTCGGTGCAGCAGTGAGTATATACATCGTCCTGAAGATTAGAGCCATCATATTGAGAAGGCTTGCTCCGGAGGAGGAGCTCTTCTAGAGGGGCAAGTGGGGGTTTGAAATAAAAATATTTTTATACATTTCACCTTCGGATTCTATGCTCTACATAAATTTGAGTAGAACTACCTTAGGTATATCATCGCTGTATATTACCATTAACCGAATCTCAACATCTATGCTACCGAGAACCTCAACCTCCTTTCTAATGGCTGTGAGAAGCATTATTCTGCTATTGAGAGACTCTATAGCAGCTTCATATGCAGTTAGCTCTTGTGCTGGACCTGGGTTTACAACTACCCTAAGGTTTCTCAGCACTATCTCATTGTGTGTTGAGGGCTCTGGTAGCCCCAGCTTACCCAGGATGCTTCTAAGCTTCTTCTCCTGCTCAACCTTCACCCTAAGCTCCTCAACCCTCTTAAGCATCTCACCAAGTCTTCTTCTGAGCTCTGCTATGCTGTCATCGATGTACTTCACGAACTCTCCAACACTATTGAATTCTTTCACACTGCTACTCATGGATTGCACCCACCGTATCTGCTAAAAATAAAAAATTAGAACCACTATATATACTTTTAGAGTAGCAACGTTTTTTATCTTAGATGCGGTAGCTACTCATAAGGGAGGCAAGTGGTGCGGCTCCAATGTTTCTGAGCAAGGGGAATGCTGTAGAGACTGTTAGTGCAAGGGTGAAGACTCTCAAAACTGTTTTGAATAGCTACATAAGTAGAAAGTTTACGGGCCGCGTAGCCTATAGGCACCCAGCCGAGGGAGTCTTCATCTCGATAGAGATGGTCGATGGCGTAATCAAGGCTTGCAGGGGTGTGGCCCAGGGAGCACTCTATGAAGGTGATAGCTGCTGTGAGGAGGCCACGAAGTATCTAGATAGAATTGATGGAAGTATAGAGGTTGTGGAGATTAGAGCGGATGTGATTGCTAACGATATCATGATCTTCCCAACCTCAAAAATAGAGGGGGAAACACCGCTTCACAGACAGCTCATAGCAGCGCAACCCAGCATCATACCAGCTGAGACTAGAGTGGCTAAGGAGGTAGAGGTGCTGCCTGTCGCACCACCACCCACACGTAGGGAGAGGGTGGTGGCTAGTGGGTGCATAGATGAAATACAGCTCTACAGTATTCTAAAAGCAGCGCAGCTAATTCTACAAACAAACAACCCTCTACGCTACACGGATATTGAGAAGATGGTGGGTGAGCTACAGAGCAGAAATCCCAGCTACATCTATGTAAGCACCACTATAGGTGGACGGCTACTGCGGATACTCATAGATACAGCCAGTGGTATAGAGTACTACCAGCTTGAAACAGAAAGTGGCACTGTGTGTGGCGGGGAGGCACATCAACAGTATCTCAAAGGAGGCCTTCTAAATACGAGAATATGGATAGCATAGCACGAACTTGCATCGGAGGTCGTCCAACGGACACCAATTTCCATAGAGGAATTTGCACCCATTCTTATAAACAGTACTCGCCTAAGGCTCTAGTAGGGAAGATCCGTGTGCTGTGGTGCAGAGAATCTGTATATGATAGAGGATATCTGGGGAGTGGTTGAGAATGGATGCAGAAGGGCTGAGGCTCTGATGGGCATAGGGCTCTATAGGGAGGCTAGATCTGAGATCCTTACAGCAATAGTGGCAGCACTAATACGGATAAGAATTCGATGCAGCTACAATCTACTGAGCACTGATGTATGCAGCCGCCTCGAATCCTCTTTAAACCATGTGATTAAGACGTGTTGCCCGCCCGGATTATCAGAGGTGGTGGGCAGCTTTCTGGGTGTAAGAAGAGCGCTGAACATCACTACGGGCTCAGAGGTAGGAGTAGAAGAAGTACCTACTGAAGCTTAGAGCATGCATCATACATCTCTAGGGGCAGAACATCTAAATATGGGTAGATTACCTCACAAAACAAAAATTACATCTCTGCTGAAGCTGTATCCAGCCTAGATCCAGTTAAATAGCAGAACCAGATCTGAACGCCCACTATGAATTCTCTACCAGGTTTGCACCTTCTACACTACTCTATTCATTTCTGCTGAACAAGTAGAGTGGTGTAGAGATGTGGAAGGATGAGGCACGGACAGTATTGAAAAGAGCTTCCATGCTCAACTACTCTTGAGGGGTGCGGGTATTCAATTTGAACTAGCTGCAGAATGCTTACAGTGGTTGATTGGATCTCAATTGAGAGGTTTTCGTATAGCATACCCGCTGGGCTCTGGAGCGAGGAGGTGCCACCCATCTTCAAAACCTATCTGGAATGGCTCCGGTGGTGCTGTCCACAACAATGTGTGCTGAAATTGTGTTTCGAGCTAGATCTTAAGAACTGCTATCCAGCTATATCCTCTACATCCCTTGACATGTCCTTCCTTAAATTGAATTCCGCTACCCTTCCACTATTCCAGGATCTTACAGGCCTGTAGTAGCCAACTATTCTACTCCACAGGTCTATAGATGTTCCACAGTTGGGGCACCTACCAACCCTGCCAACAGACCTATATCCACATGAGGGGCACACAGCTATTGTTGGTGTAATTGATATGTACACTATGTCGCTGCCTCTCAAAGTCTTCATCAAGAACTTTGCTACAGTGTTCCCACTCAGTTCTCTGTCGATGAACACATGCTTTATTACACCACCCGTGAACAGCTTTTGACACTGAGACTCTATTTCGAGCTGGTGCCTCAGCTGCAGTACTGTGTACGGCGGTGATAGCTGGTTTGTGTAGAATGGAACTTTCCTACCCTCCACCTCGCCAACAGGTATGTAAACCGAGAGATCCTCCGACTTGGATAGCTCCTTAGCAAACGCTACATCCTTCCAGGCCAGCTTTACACCAAGTGTCTCTCCAGGGACCTCCTCAACATTGTAGAGCACGCCGTCAAGCTCCTCAAACTCCTTTAACCTTGAGTTGATGTAGTTCAGAACATCACTGTATTGTTTAACAATCTTGGGTATGGCTGATGGCGACGCCTCTAGCCACAGATAGGGCTCACCAAGCATTATAGAGACGTACTCTGCAAGCCCTACCAATCCAACTGTGTTGTAGTAGAATTTGAATGGGTTAACGGAGTCTATGTACTCTCTAGTCATTGGGTAGAGACCCTCTGAAAACAGCTTTACATACATTGATCTAAACCACATAAGAGTTTTTCTAGAGGTCTCCAGAAGCTCGTCAAGCTTATCCCACATAACCCGGTCATCACTAACTCTAGCCAGCATTGCAAGCCTCGGTAGATTGATTACAACAACATTTACAGAGCCTACTGAAGGCGGCATATCCCACACTCCCTTGGCCTGGTGCAGCACATCCCTAACTCTCGACATATCAGAGAGCAGTCTACAGCAGAATGAAAACAGGTCCTCCGCTCGGTGCCTATAGCCATTCAGGAAGTACATCTGCCCAGTTCTGGCAACCATCTGCCAATACAGATTCCAGAGCTCCTCATCCTCTTTAAGATACTTCTCGAAATCGCTATTTATAATGGATGTGGGTATGGGGAAGGTGAACGGCTGTCCAATAGCATCACCCTCGCTGAAGACCTCCATAAAAGCCTTTAGCACTCTTCTAGTCTCATCAAGGTAGTTCTCATATATATCGATTATGAATCTGAACCTCTTATCGCTAGAGGATACAGGCATTGCTCTATAGAACTTGTTGCTAAACGCAAATACTATGTTTGTAAATGGGCTCTGACCGGACTTCAGTGGATAGTTCAGGTTGTAAACAAACCTCTGAATGTTCTGCTTAACACTCCTGTAGTCAAGTCTGTCCCTAGAGATGTATGGAGCTAGAACAACATCAACCCCGTAGAGCCCAACTGCACCAGTCCTTTCGTGGCTAAACATGTACGTTGCATTGACGAGCTGGTCAACAGCTGAGTCGAGGTGCTTTGGAGGTTTTGAGACAACAGTTACAGTTCTAAGCCCATTCTCGATTATGGGCCTTGCATCCAGACCACCGCAGTAGGGCCTGGTTATAGAGCCATCACGAAGCTTGTAGATGTATATCCAACCATCTTCATGAAGCCTTACGGACTCTCTCGGAAGTATCCTCATAGCCTCGCTGTATATGGCGGAGCCGAGTACATGGGACAGCAAACCGCTTACGGCCTTAGGCACATTGGCATTATCCCTAACGGCCCACTCAAAGCCAGAGAGGTACTCCTCCAGTAGAGATTCCAGCTGCTGCAACAAATAACACCCTTGCAGACATAGCTAGTGCTATTTAATATTATAGGCACTGCCAACATATTTGTAGAGGGAGGACATCGTAAGTAAAAGTAATACCCCAGTCATACAAAGGAGCCACATACAGAACTGGGTATGCATCAGTACATAAAACTAGAATCAATTGCACAAGCTATTCACAGAAGTAAAATTTGTACAAACAAATCAATGCAGTCATTATGTTAAGAGGAGGTCGAGCAATTTTGAACCCCTTAGAAGCCATAGCACCTGAGATAGACGGAGTACGAACTCTGGTCTAAGCCGCAGCTGCAGCATTCAAAGGTTCAAAGTCCGTACAGTTTATTACTTCAGATCGCTACAAGCCTCTGTGGTAATGATGAGGAGTTACCCAGATGAATGATGATTTCCCTTGGTTTCATCTGAGCAGCCCTAGGGATGGGGTTGTGACGGTGTGGACGGTACCTTCAATTTGTTAAAAATTTAATGTGGTGGGTCATTCTACTTTGAATCACAGGGTTTCTGGTTGCGTCATTGACCCTCCTTTTGCTCCTCCTTCTTTTTATCCTTTGGTTTTCTTCCACACCTCTTAGACATACTGCCCTACCCTACGAGAGTACTGTACTGGTGGTTCAGCTATATTTAAATCCTTACCTCGTCACACTCTTCATTGGGTTTAAGGAGCAAAGTTCATGCATCGTCTAAACTGACTTAGTGTGGATTCTGCGGACCATCTACGCCTCAGATGCACTGGGCATTGTGTGTTGGCATTTATGTGGATAAAGGTTTTATACTGTTGGATGCATCCAATAGTTGCAGGTGGCTGTGTTGGATAGAGTTGTTGTGATTGGTGGTGGTGCTGCTGGAGCTTCGGCTGCTGCCCGAGCCAAGAGGCTCAATCCAGCGGTGGACGTTGTGGTGATTGAGGCGAGTAGCATGATTACACATGCACCGTGTGCTATACCGTACGCTATTGCGGGTATAGCTAGGGGTGAAATGTTTACCTACACTCCTGGGGAGTTCGAGAGGGAAAGAGGGATAAGGGTGATGGTTAACAGTAGGGTTACTGATATCGATGTTGATAAGAGGATTGTGCACGTAAGAAGGGGTAGTGTACACGATAAGCTCGAGTGGAGCAGGCTTGTAATTGCCACAGGTGCTGTACCATCTACCCCGGGAATTCCAGGCACCAATCTAAAAGGTGTAGTTACGCTGAGGCACCCAGCCTATGTGGATGAGGTTAGAAGGGTGTTGGAGGGTACAGGTAGGGTGGCTATTGTTGGTGGCAGCTATCTTGGTATTGAAATGGCTGAGGCTCTTCTAAGCATGGGCAGGAGGGTCCTCCTGATAGAGAAGGAGGACAGGCTTATGCCAGCGGCCCTGGATACTGATATGAGCGAGATACTAGCGAGTGAGCTCACCTCTAAGGGTGTTGAGCTCCATCTGAATGAGGGTGTGGTGGAGCTTGCTGGTGGGGATAGGGTTGAGCGCGTGGTGACAGATAAGGGTAGCTATAGTGCTGACGCGGTTATTCTAGCAACAGGGGTTAAGCCGAATGTGGAGCTGGCGCTGCAAGCTGGTGTAAAGCTCGGCTCGACGGGCGCTGTGCACGTCAATGAGTATATGGAGACCAACATAGAAGGTGTATACGCAGCTGGTGATGTGGCTGAGAAGCACCATAGAATCCTTAAAAAGAGCGTCTGGATACCTCTAGCAACAACAGCTAATAAGGAGGGTCAGGTAGCCGGGGCTAACAGCATCCGGAGTAGAGCTATAAGATTTCCCGGTGTGGTAGGCACTGTCGTGACGCGATTCTTCAGCATGTATATAGCTAAAACCGGGCTAAGCACAAGGGAGGCCGTAGAGAATGGTATAAAGGTTGAGAGCAGGACTATAAAGGCCAGAACCAAGGCGCACTACTTCCCAGGAGCGGTAGACGTGTATGTAAAGCTCATTATAGAGAGCTCCACGGAGAGAGTACTTGGTGCGCAGGTGATTGGATGGGACCATGCTGTAGCAGGCTATATAGACGTAGCGTCGGCTGCAATAACAAGTGGTGCAACTATAGAAGATCTATTCTTCCTAGATATAGGATACACACCATCAACAGCTCCAGTCTGGCATCCACTAATAGTTGCTGCACGAGTGCTATCAAAAGGTAGGTTTTAAAGCTCACATAGAGATGGCTTCTAGTGGAGGATATAGATCCATCGAGTATCCTGGGTTTATAGCTACCTCTCTTAGAAATCCGCAAAGGCTTCTGCTGAGCTTTAAAACCTTAACAGCACCCTATATTTGATCACAAAAAACAGTGAGTTATATTAGATGTAGTGATAGTGTATTTCAGAATACCTACCTTCCTTTATACACCCTAGCTGCAGCTGATGCCATATCCATAATTACCTTCTCCGGGTTCTGGGCCTTCATTATCGCTGATGCTACTAGAACACCTACTGTTCCAAGTCTTATCGCAGCCTCTACGTCATCTGCGGTCGATATCCCTGCGCCTGTTAATAGTATCACCTCTCTATTCACTCCTCTAACCCTCTCTACAGTACCTGTTATTACCTCCGGCTTTGCTTTTGATACCGCTATGCCTGTCCCTATAAGCTCTGGTGGTTCAACAGCTATTGCTGTTGGTTTTATGACTGAGACTGCAGCAGCTGCTATGGGTGTATCTGCACAGACTAGCGTCTCTAGATCGTACTTCTTTGCCTTCTCCACCAGGGTTGCAATTTCATCAAGCCTTAGCCTGTGCTCGCTATGGTTTATAAGAAGGCCCCTGACTCCGAGATCCTTTAGAGCTACTATCGGCAGCCACCCTGTATAGGCACCAAATTCGTATGGGTCGGCATGCTGAGCGTATACAGGTATGGATACAGATTCGACCAGCTTTCTTATCTCAGTTGCTGGTGGGATCACTATAACCTCCACTCCATACTCTCTAGCAGCCCTCTCAGCCGCCTTAGCTATCTCGATCGCTTTGGATCCAAAGGATGTATTGTATGTTTTGTAGTTTATTGCGAGTACAGGGGTTTTCAAACAGGGTACACCAGAGGAGCCTAGCTAGTCTACGATTAAAAAATAAAATTATTTGGTGCGGTTATTCATGGAGAAGCTCTGTCTTTACCTTTGGACCCTTAACCTCGTACAGCTTTGCCTCCATAAATCTATTCTGGAGCTTCTGCAGTACAGCAGGTAGGGTGGTGTACTCCATTTCTTCAGGTCCTAGTCTGTGTGGCATGAATGGACCGTGCTTCCTCATATAGTCAGCTATGGTTTGAGCCGTCCTCCTAGTCTCATCGAATGCTGGATCATCGAATAGATCAGCTGGCCCTATTAGTCTAGCATTCTTTATCTGGAAACCTAGGGCGACCACTCTGGGCGGTCCATCGAATCTGGTGCACCTAGCGTTTCTCTGGCTCACGGGCATTAGCGGTCCGAAGTGGCTACCTCTCATCCAGCCCGCTACGAGATGCGGAAATGCGAATGGCTCTATAACCTCACCAACTGCTGGAAATCCTGACTGGGCACGAACTACCGCTACAGGGTCGTCCTTACCAACGTACTGACCGGCAATTAGATTCAGTCTCTCAACGGATACAACAGCCCCTATCTCATTGTCACTCTTCCTGTAGATTCTCCTTACAACAAATCTCCCAGGCGTTCCAATGAGTGCTAGTATATCGTAGAGCTCCTCAGGGGCGTTCATAATAACGTACTTCCCGGCTATAACATCGTATATTTCGAACTTGAATCCATCATGGAGCTTTGGATCTATCACAAGGCCAGCTGTTGTAAATGGATCTGCAAATACTCTAAACAGTGGAAGGTTGAAGGCACCGGGCTCAGTCTTGTCAGCCATAAATACAACAATTGGCTCTGCCGGCCTCTCAACAAATTCCATCTCAGCAGCAGAGGGCCCTAGACCTCTTACATTACCTGAGAAGGCCTCTGTTAGGAGGTCCTGCCCAGCTGCATATAGCCCCAGGTCCTTAGCAACCTTTGCCGCCTCTCTAAAGGCGTTCCAGGCCATTTCATGAACCTCTGGGGCATCTACACCTTTTCTATGGGTCATTATGAGCTCTAGATCATCTCCAGCATGGGTCACATAGTAATCTGCAATAATTCCCTTACTCTTGGCTTCTGCGAGAACTCTCGCTGCAGCTGCCATGGTGTCTGGGTGGACTACGTGGTGCCCTGCTAGTGAACCTATGTCAGCTTTTATAACCGATATTGTAGTCTTTACCTTTTCACCCACCGAACAACACCTTCATTTGAGAGATAGTGAATTGGAAGAACTATAAAGCTATCCATTTTAACTGAAAATTACGAGTATACTTAGCCACATAATATAGCGCTGCAACCTGGGTGGCCAGCAGCTTCTGCCCGCTCCAAACTGCTACTCGATGTAGAAGTACTGCTCTAATGCTTTCTGCTGTCTATCGAGATAGCTCTCAGGCTTGTTTATTCTTGGTCTTCCGCTATCAGGGTCTCTTCTCACTGTTATGTTCATAGACTTTAAGAAGCTATTCAGAGCTCTTGCAACAGAATCTGGTGCACTCCCATAACCTTCTCTACCGGGTGTACCGCTGAATACCATCAGCCTATCCACAGAGTAGTCGATGAGCAGAAAGTTGTGGTCTATAACAAATACTGGGCACCTCCTCAATCT
Organism: Ignisphaera sp.; assembly: GCA_025058535.1. Classification (GTDB taxonomy): domain Archaea; phylum Thermoproteota; class Thermoprotei_A; order Sulfolobales; family Ignisphaeraceae; genus Ignisphaera. Next base: position 16,631 of record JANXEL010000005.1, read on the forward strand.
AGCAATCCTCTTTATCACTCTTGCTACCGAGAGCTGGTCCTCCACATCAATGTGGGATGAGGGTTCGTCCAGAAGGTATATATCTGCATCCTTTATCAGCGTGTAGGCTATGTAGAACTTCTGAAGCTCACCACCACTCAGAGCATCGAGCTCCTTACTCAATAGCCTATCAGCACCCAACCTCTTAACAACTTCAATATACAGCCAGCTATCCTCCCTCACAGCATCACTATTTACACCCTTTAGACACTCAGCAACAGTACTGCAGTCCTCTCTCTTCCTCTCGAGGTACTGGGGCTTGTAGCTCATCTTAAAAGCTGTGGATGTGGTGTAGCCAGCATCAGGTTCGAGCTCGCCCACGAGAATCCTTACAAAGGTTGTCTTACCTATGGCATTAGGGCCTACTATACCCACTACCTCACCTCTATATGCCTGACCAGGTTCAATGGTTAGTGTAAATCCATTTAACTGCTTTAAAAGCCTGTTCCATACGAACATGACATCGCCAGATTTTGCTACGTATCTATCTTCCCTAGCTTCATGTAGTTTAAAGCTGATCTCCTCATTTCTGATCCTCATATTTTCCGAGGGTAGAAACCCCTTCAAATAGTGGTCTATACCGGCCTTGGCTGTATAGACCTTTGAGAACATTCCATAGGATCCAGGGACGCCAAATGCTATAGTCACGAGATCGGCTATGTAGTCTAGAAACATCAGGTCGTGATCTACAATAAATATGTAGCTGTTTCTAGGTAGCAGCCTATCTAGGGTCATCAATGCATTCAGCCTCTCCCTAATATCCAGAAAGCTGGTTGGCTCATCAAATATGTATACGTTTGCATCCCTTAGAAGGGCAGCTGCAATCGAAAGCTTTTGAAGCTCACCTCCACTTAGAGTAGAGATGTGCTTGGTTAGCATGGAGTTCATGTGGAGGGATTCGACCACCTCTCTATACATCCCCCTCTCATCAACTCGCTTGAGCACTTCATCTACGCTACCCCTCCTGATGTATCTAGGTACGAGCTCAATGTACTGAATTTTTTGAACAATCTTTAGCTGATCTTGGTATAGCTTATTGAAGTAGTCATAGTATACACTACCCCTGAACTTTTCCAAAATCCACTCTTTAGAGGGTTCGCTATCAAGGCGCCCTATGTTTGGTGTGAGAGATCCTGAGAGGATTTTCATAGCAGTCGACTTGCCGATGCCGTTGGGGCCTAGAATTCCAACAATTTTACCCTCAATTGGCATTGGAAGGCCGTATAGCTTAAAGGCATTCTGACCATATCTGTGGATTAGGTGCTCCTCTACCTCCTCTGGGAGATTCACAACGCTTAGTGCTCTATAGGGGCACTTCTTAACGCAAATTCCACACGCTATACACCTCTCCTCATATATTACCGGCTTCCCTCTCTTCTCTTCACTCAATTCAATAGCTTTATAGGGCTTAGTCTTATTGATAGGGCAGAATCTTACACAAGGAATACCGCATCTATCTGGGTGGCACATTTCATAATCTATTGTGGCTACCCTAGCCATAGATTTTACGCCCAGAAGTTTATTCAATTCTAAAAAACAGCGATTTACCTATGGTGCATCGTTTGCAACTACCACTCTTCTTCTTCCCACTCTTCTTCCTCTTCCCACCACTCTTCTTCCTCTTCTTCCCACTCCTCCTCTAGCAGCACTGCTAACACCTCACACCTCAGAGCTTCAGAGCAGAGGGTTATTAAACATATCTTCCTTTACAGCATCTAGAAACAGTACATTTGCTACTCAATTAAAATGCTATTACAGCCTGAAACACCTATGAGAATCTCATTTAAGTTCTCCTCAAGACCTTTAGTATCGATATTCCTGGACCTTCTGAAGATGGTTAGTGCATTTACTGCATGCAGTGTGGGCTTTTTGAGCAGTTCGCTCCAGTCTATAAATCTGCAGCTATAGTCCTCAATAACACCTCCTATCACATCAGTGATTCTGCTAACATTTAGTTCCTCACCGCATTCCTCATACTGGCTATGCAGCTGTAACACGACTATGTATCGGTCGTCAGAGAGGTTTTCAGATATACCACTCACTATTGTTGATATCTGTCTCTCGCTAAAGAGCCTTACCATATACTCTATCTCCATCTTCCTAGCTATATTCACACCTCCACTGAAGGCATTATAGGATGTGAGAAGCGCTAGCACATGGCTCTGCCACGGCATGTTATATAGTGATGTAGCTATACACACCACCTTAACACCATCTCTAGCCATTCTACTGCTTAGCTCTTGACAGAGCTCATCATATTTGCTGAATCCACACCGCACCGGCACTAGGAATATCAGATTGCGCCACCGTGTGTAACTGGTATTAGCAGAACCTCATCCCCATCATCAATGTACAGCTCATCTACACTATCGAAGACATTGATATCAGTACCGTTCACAAGCACCATCACATCATGGCTGGGGGCACCATCATCGTTTATAGCGCTGGCTAGAGTACCAAACCTTCCTCTCAACTCTCTCAATAGATTCTTTATAGGGGTTCTCTCAGCCAGCTGAAAATCTATGTAGGGCATCCCTACATCCGTCTTGAATCTACCAAGAAATCTTACCCTAACTATACACTCCACCTAAGTTTCCTCCTGATCCTCTCCACTAGCTCTAGTTTTTTGAATCTTAATTAGGTGGGTTATATATCCAGCTATCTGGTTTCTCAGCTTTTTTGAATTCACTACGACAAGCTTCTTTACAAGCTCCTTATTCTGCTGGAAGTCCTCTGAAAAGAGATCTGGATGGCTGGATACCAATCTACGTGCAGTTCTCTTAACCAGTCCTATCCTCACCTTACCCATATAGCATTCACCCATTCCTCCGCTAAAGCAGCTTCATTAATCTAGAACCCAGATGCAGAGTATATAAGGTATTCTGAGGGCTGCATAGGTTGGCATTTGGATAAGGTGCTCAGTAAATTCAGGTTCGATGTGCTCTGCAAAGGTTTCATAAAAGCTTATATAGAACCTCTGCAGTTCACCCCAATTGGTGTGAGACATGGCTACACCTCAACAGCCAACAGTGTACGAACCTACTGGAATCCCAGTAATAATACTTAGAGAGGGCACGTCTAGGACCACGGGAAAGGACGCTCTTAGAGCTAACATGATGGCTGCCATGACCATAGCTGAGATGATCAAGACCACATATGGACCAAAAGGAATGGATAAGATGCTCGTAGATGCACTAGGAGACGTCACGATAACGAATGACGGTGCTACGATACTTGATAAAATGGATGTACAGCACCCTGCTGCTAAAATGCTAGTTCAAATAGCTAAGGGTCAGGATGAGGAGGCTGGAGATGGCACTAAGACAGCAGTAGTGTTTGCAGGAGAGCTCCTTAAGAGAGCTGAAGATCTGCTAGCTAAGGGGCTCCACCCAACAACGATAGTCTCAGGGTACAAGAAAGCTCTAGACTATGCTGTTCAGATTACCCACCAGATAGCTGAGGATGTGGATGTGGAGAGTGCGTCATCTGATGCAATTCTGAGAAACGTTGTTATATCATCCTTGACGAGCAAGGCTGTACATGGTGCTAGGGAGTACTTAGCCGATCTTGTTGTAAAGGCAATTAGGCAGATAGCTGAGAAGAGGGGAGATAGATGGTATGTTGATATCGATAACGTGCAGATTATAAAGAAGAAGGGTGCAAGTCTGCTAGACACCCAGCTTGTCTATGGTATTGTCCTTGATAAGGAGGTTGTGCATCCTGCAATGCCTAGAAGGGTTGAGGGTGCAAGAATAGCCCTCCTAGATGCTCCACTAGAAATAGAGAAACCTGAAATCGATGCCGAGATTAGAATCAGTGATCCAATGCAGATGCGCAGATTCCTGGAAGAGAAGGAGAACATCCTCAGGGATATGGTTGAGAAGCTCGCTTCTGTTGGTGCAACTGTTGTAGTATGTCAGAAGGGTATTGATGATGTTGCTCAGCACTATCTTGCTAAGAAGGGTATTATGGCTGTTAGAAGGGTTAAGAGGAGCGATATGGAGAAG
>JANXEL010000035.1 GCA_025058535.1 Ignisphaera sp.
CTTCAATCTTTATGTAGCATCCATTGTCTATGCAGTAGGAAACAGCTGCACATATAATTGCATCACTCAAATCTCTATTCAGTCTATCCACATTGATGTTGTATTCAATGTTTAGCCTCTTCAGAAGCTCTCTAACGCTACTACATCCACTGTTTATGATTGTGCTTCTTGGATGAGTTTCGTACACGTTCACTACACCTACCATTCTAAGTCTGTTTAAGATGTTTGCTGCCCTTGCCGTTAGCAGCCTCATGTAGGAGAAGCCTGGAGGAAACACTCTGAAGCCCATCGACAGCATCTTTTTATCGATTTTCCTCATTCCAATGCCAAGGCTGAAGGGTGCGTCTATTGAGATGTAGATACTGTGCTCATCGGTGCAAAGCTTAGCTATAGCATTTAAGATATCGTCATCTCTGTACATGCAACGGCTTTCTTCAATTCTACAGACATCTCTACATACAATGTATGCAAATCCACTACACCTACTCTCCTTTGCAGCAAGATCAATACCTATGTAGATCCTTTTCAAGACTAGTGTTCGACACATGGAGCGGATGCACCATCTGCCTGTAACTTAGTCTCAGTGTTCCACTGTGTAAGTAGCTGGGGTTTCTGGGTTAGTGTGATGTGGGCTGGTTTTGCATCTCTAGGTCTGCAACCACCTCTTTATGATTCTGGCGAGCTCCTTCACCAGTCCATCTAAGAACTCTATGTAGGCCTTCTCGTCATGCATCACAAGGTTCATGCTCTCCTCTATTGATTTCTTGAGGTTTAGCAGCTCCTCTGTACCCTTTCCCTCCTCAATCATTATATCTATAAGCCTTGCTGCAGCATCTATTAGCCTCAGACTTCCGTAGAGGTGCGGCTCATCTATACAGCCCCTGGCACTAGCTATTAGAAACGATAGAAGTCTGAAGTGAGGATCTCTAACGATGTTTCCTGTATCCCTCGTAGTGCACCACCTCCTCCAGAGATCTCCTCCTTGGAGGGTTCGGCCACTGGTCAACATAGCCAAGCGTTAGTAGGAGAATGGGCTCTACGTGGTCTGGTATCTCCAGCAGCTCCTTAACTGCAGCCTTACTGAACGATGCTATGGGACACGAACCTATCCCCAGGCTGTAGGCTGCTAGCATCATGTTCTGAGCAGCCATAGAGGCATCCATAATCGCCATCATCTCACCACCCCTTCCACCCTTTCTAGCCCTCTCCAGATTTACACAAACAACCACTATTGCCAGTGGATCTCCAAAGAGCCCTGGTGAGACAAGCTTTATCTGGTAGATCCTGCCCCTATCTCTAACCACTATGAATTCCCATGGCTGTATACCCCCTGCACTCGGAGCCCATACACCAGCCTCCAGAATCCTCTGCATGTACTCATCCGGTATATCTCCTTCTCCACTAAATCTCCTCACACACCTCCTACCCTTTATAATCTTGAGGATATTCTCTGACGTAAAACCTACACCTCAACAACAGGTCTTTCCTCTCTCACTATAGCCTCACGATCTATATATACTGTAGGCCTTATTATAGCACCCTCGAATGTGCACTGGGTCAGCTCTACTTTGCTAAACCCTAAATTGCTCCCAGGAGTTGCTGTACATACTGTGTCAGCACTTTTCATTTCCAAACACGGTACTACTTACCATTACACCCTATTCAAACCTCTTATCACCATGATCCATTTAGAATCCTCAGTAGTTTTTGTGAGGTTGAGAGCATAACTGTGATCTGCACATATAGTCCTTACAACCGTGCCTCTCTGACAGTACCTAACATAGTGATAATCCTACAGCCCCTTTTAACAGCTTTCCCTAGCAATTGTATAGGTGGGCAACTTGGTGGTTGGAAGAGCTGTAAAAGCATTACTATTCACAGTAGTCTCAGCGATATATTTTGAAGGCTCTTTGCCGCGAATTTTCCTAGAGAGTATTCCAATGTATAACATCACTCTAAGATCTCCTGCCCACACCCATAGATGGAAGCCTATCCCTCTATGCACCTCATAGACGACAACTAGAACTGTTCATCCCTTCCAATCCTAAGGCTCTACATCAATACTGAAGTGTCTGCCCTAAAGGGATCTCACTCTAAATCCAGATATACAGCTCTTATCCAATCTTATCTCCACCTCCTCAGCAAGCTTCCTGACTATGTGGACCATGGATGCTCTCAGAGGGGGTGAAGTTACCCCAGTAACCTCCATCACTATTCCCTTGGCAGCTAGGTGCAGTTCAGAGAAATTAGATCGCAATTTTTTTAGGATAGCACAGGTTCTTCAAACCTCTTAGCACCTTTACGGATTGTGCGGTTTCACAGTTCTGGTGCTTTCTGAAGTTCTGAAACCACTCTTTCCATCCAGTCCAAGACCCCCGTGGTAAACATCTACACAGAGCTAGCCCTACTAATCCCGAGAGGTTCTTCAACCTTTAACAGCAGCTTGTCAATCCTAACCTTAAGAGCTAACCCTAGGCCTAGGGATGAAAATGCATCCACCTCCCCTAGTACCAGAGGCACACCTTTGTAAACAGGCACTTCAACTATGAACTCGCTAACCTTTAGCTTTACCCACCACATATCCGAATAGTAAGATGCAGTATGCTCTCTGAAACCATCATGCAGTGCATCAACTTTATTACAACAACCTGAAAATCTTTTCTCAAACCAGAGCCTTGGAGTGTCAGGTGCACTATAATGCAATGCATTGTAACCCACACAGATCTCGATGGAGTTATTAGTGCAGCCGTATATATCGTTGGCACTGGTGTTGGAAAGGACGGATACAGTGTACTGTTTATTGAGCCTGCAGAGGTTGCTGAAAAGTTGTGCAGCCTTGCTAGCAGAGGTGTGTGTAGAGCTGTTGCTGTAATGGATATAGGGATGGGTGGTAATATCCTTAGAGAGCTGTTGAAGTGCATAAGTAGTGGACTGGGTGGGGTTAGGGTGAGCTGGTATGACCATCACATATGGGATCCCAGGTGGATTGAAGAGCTGTCCAGATATGTAGATCTGCACGTTGATGCCGGTTCAAAGTGTGCAGCTGGTGTTGTTGCTAAATCTCTTAACCTAGAGGCTGCTGTGGTTATGGAGTATGTAGATGTGACGTGTGCTGTTGATTCGTGGGATTTCCATAGGTGGGAGGCACCGTACCTCTATCGATACGTGGACTACATCAAGAGGTTCTACGGTTTGGATAGGGCTTTTAGGGATGTTCTGGATGCCATTGAAAGAGGTGTAGAGGTCAGGCAGTTCGCTGAATGGGTGGAGCCATTTGTTGAAAGGTATATGGATGAGGAGCTCAGGATATTGGCGAGCATGTGTATGGATGTTAGGGAGTTGGATGTGGAGGGTAAAAGGGTGTGTATATACTACAGAGACTTCGACATACCGAACCAGAGCATAGTGGGTAACGCACTGCTGAGCATGTGCGGCTGTAGCATAGCCGCCATAGTTAGACCGGACCTCAGCAGCATAAGCTTTAGATCGAGAGACTTCAACGTTAGAGAGATAGCTGGGAAACTGGGAGGGGGTGGGCATCAAAGGGCAGCCGGAGCTCCACTAAAGATCAGCAGCACACTTAGGATATCCATGAGTCTACCACTACCAGCTAAATTAAAGAGGACCCTTCTATACAACTACATAGAGAAGCTGCTAAAGAATGCAATAACCTCCATCTAGAGCCAAAGCCTCACATTCATAGGATTTCAGTGTGAAGATTCAGACTAGATTGGTGGTAGGGTTCAGCTCGATATACTCTCCAGACATGCACCCACTCATTGAAGAAGTGAGCTGCAAATTCTCTTCAATAGCGATACTACCCTGCTCCCATTCTAGGAAAATATGTAGAGCGTCTATGGATGTGCTGTATATAGGTTCTGGGTCTACGTGGCAATATTAGGGAAGAGTGTTCACACCCATTCTTATCAGCTCTAGAAAGTTCAGGATGCACAAGGGATCTAAGGTATCCACAGCAACTAGGGTAGTAATCTATATTGAATATTAGATGCGGATAACCGTATTCTAGAATTTAAATACCTCCATCTGTAAGCACTATGTCGGTGTGTACCGGTGGCTAAGGTTAGGATAAGGATATATACACAGGCAACAGGCTATGTTAATGGTGAGCTCTTTGACGATTTTAGCCCCAAAACCTTTGGGAGAATTGTAGGTGCTCTACCGATAGAAGGGATTGGGTACAGATGGGGAGATGAAATCTACTTTGCTACGGATGTGATGGTTGAAGAGGAGAATGCTAGAGACACAGTAGAAAAGGGTACTATAGCATTTTGGCCACCTGGAAACGCAATATGTATATTCTGGGGCCCTACACCTGCAAGTAGAACACCTTCTGAGATAAGGCCAGCGAGCCCAGTGAACGTAGTTGGAAGGGTGTTAGATAGCCCAGAGGTATTCTCAAGATTTAGAAGTGGAAACTCTATTCGCATTGAAAAGATCTAAACCCGTAGAGCAGTATTGAGTTAACAAGATAGACAGTTAGCTGAAGAAGCTTTTCACCAGCTGTATTTTATAGCCAGTCCTCCTCTACACACCACCCCTCCAACTGAATACATTTAGAATTTCAGCACGTTTTTATAGCTTCCATCGAAACTCTAAGGTGTTAGCAAGATACATCAAGCTTTCAGAGAGCTTTCTTACTTATGTGGAAATCCGTAGCCAACAGAATTTCTACTTACACCATTCCCAGCTATGAACATGAAGGGTTTACCTGTCCTGATCTCAAGATTAACAGCCTAATGTCACATCATCTAATTTGGAAATCTGTTGATGGAAAGTTGACAATTCATTATAGCAATTCGAACTTAAATAGATGAAATTCTACATTGAGTAATAAGGATTTGTGTATCGTTGAGAGGGTAAAATATATATACTCTCGTGTAGATCTAGTTTAATCTAGGGTGGAAGTTTGAGTATGAGGAGGTTAAGTATTTTAATAGCTGTCCTGATTTTGTTGACCATTATTACACCGAACACTATACAGCCCTCAAATGCACAAATTCCCCTACCCCCTGGAGTTCCAAGGGGAGATGTCCTAATAGTGTACAATGATCACGGGACGTATCCCGATCCCACCCACTTCAATAGACTAGTCCCCGGTGTAAGAACTGCTGCTGCTATAGGGAGTGGCTATATTCAACTCTGTGCAGCAACTCTATACTATGTAAATACAACGAATTCTGAATTGATTAGCTGGCTTGCTGCAGGGCCGCCAGAATACTCGTTTGACTTCAAGACTGTGAAGATCTATTTAAGAAAGGGTTTGTACTGGAACGATGGAAAACCATTTACGGCTGACGATGTAGAGTTCACCATAAACTACATTCTCCAATCTCCCGAGGGAGTTGGGGGTGCGATTAAGCGGTGGGTGTCTAAGGCGTACAAGCTGGATGACTATACAGTTGTGATAGAGTTGAAGGACTCCAATCCAAGAGCTCATTACCTATTCACATCAATTATAACTCAGCCACCATTTAACATACTGCCGAAGCACCAGTGGGAGGGACAGGATGTACTCAAGTTCAAAGGATACCCACCTGTATGTATAAACCCGTACAACTTAAAGGCGCACGACCCGGGTGGAAACTGGTTCCTCTGGGAGAGATATGAAGATTGGTGGGGAACCAAGCTCTACGGTATAAAGCCTGGTCCTAAGTACGTCCTATACATTCACTATGGTACACAAGAGGCATATGCACTTGCTATGATCCGACACGAGCTGGATGCTATAAAGACACTCCTTCCAGAGTATGTTGAAATGGTTATGAAGAACAATCCATATGTGGGTGGTTGGAGAAGGGAGCCTCCCCTAGCATGGCTATTCGATGCTCGTAACAAGGGATTAGCTTTCAATGTTCTAAGGTATCCATACAACATTACAGAAGTTAGAAGAGCCCTAGTATTCCTAATGAACTTCACAGAGCTGTGGCTTGCATTCACAGGTCCAGAGGGTAGCAGACCAATACCATCGCCACTTCCAGTGATAAGAACACTTGCAGCTGAGAGGGTGTACCACATACCGCTAAAAGATAAGCTATTTGAGCTTGGGTTGGATAGAAATCCACCAAAGATAGTAAGAGACTTCCTCAAGGGGCTTGGTTATGATCCCGATATAGTGTGGTGGAAGCACGATCCAGTTGAGGCAGAGAGTCTGTTAAGAAAGGTAGGCTTTAGAAGAGGGCCGGATGGTAAATGGTACCTTCCTAATGGCAGTAAATGGGTTATCAACATAATAGCTCCAGCAACAGTAGAATTGGAAGAGCAGAGAATGGCATTTATAGTTGCAGACCAGTGGAGGCGTTTTGGTCTCGAGGTTAACATAATTACAACGGATGCATTTAGTGTGCATTGGAGCAGAGGGGATTTTGAAGTAGGAGGATTCTGGCCTGGTGGTATAGGGCCTCTACTAGACTATGGAGCCCTACTATATGCTGCTAACACTCAATGGAACAGTAAATACTTCAGTTCCGCTACCCCCTCAGTTGGATGGGCAGGTTATAAGTTTGAAAAGAAAGCTCAATTAGATAAAGTACTAGACGAACTTGAAATGACGTCACCATTCGAGCAGGACAGAATTATTCGCCTAGCTAGAGAGGCATTAATTATATGGGCTGAGCAAATGCCTTGGGCCGGCTTCTTCCCAACACCATTCTATACCTTAAATGATAGGTACTGCTGGGATGGATGGCCATACCACCCAGATAACTATTACATTGATCCCGTATATTGGTGGGCCCAAATGATATTCATTGTACTGAGAGTGTATCCAACCGGCAGATGTCCAACTAGAGATGCCACCAGGCCGGGAGCACCACCAAAGCTACCAATAGAAATACCATTGCCAACACCATCTCCAACGCCTTCACCAACACCCAGTCCCACTCCTACCCCGAGGCCTACTCCATCTCCAACGCCTACTCCAAGGCCTACTCCAACGCCTTCACCAACACCAGCAGTAGTGACCACAACTGTAACAGTTACACAAA
>JANXEL010000023.1 GCA_025058535.1 Ignisphaera sp.
GGAGGTGCCGGTATCCAAGGAGAGCGTGATTGAAATGGCGCTGATCAAGAGGAGCGTGTACCCACCCAAGACAACCAAGCACATCTACTATGGATTCACAGTACCAGCAGTATTCAGACCAATTCCAACGCAGTGCCAAATAAAATAGCTTGAGGAGCCAGCTCCACAGGACTCAGCGCTTGGGGTTCATGTAGGTTAAGGATTTTAGGGCAGCAGCCTCTCGTGGTTGGAGCTGGCGAGAGGCTGTGCTGATCAGTCTAGAGGAGGCTTTGAGGGCTCTGGATCCCACTACTGCGGGTAAGCTCATGAAGCTGGTAGACTGGTTCAGAAGCACCAGCGCTCCCGTGCTTGTCGCCTTCTCAGGTGGTGTCGATAGCTCTGTTGTCCTGGCTACCGCAGTTCTGTCCCTAGGCAGGGAGGAAGTCACTGCAGCCACAGCTGCATCTCCAATCCACACGGAGGAGGATCTGGAGTGGTCCAGGAGGATAGCCAGCGCGCTTAGGGTTAGACACATCGTTTTCGAGACCAGTGAGCTCAGCGATCCCAACTTCACCCAGAACCCTGCAGACAGGTGCTACTTCTGTAAGAAGCACATAGCTGGGAGTCTGATGGATATAGCGAGGAGAATCGGTGCCAGGATTGTTGTCGAGGGGACTAACGCATCAGACCTCAACAGCTACAGACCTGGCCTCAGCGCCGTTAGAGAGGCTGGTATCAGAAGCCCTCTCGCAGAGGTTGGTCTAACCAAGAGCGAGGTGAGGATGGTTGCAAAGGCTCTCGGCCTCCCAAACTGGAGCAGACCTCCAATGGCATGCCTAGCGACTAGGGTGCCCTATGGAGACCTAATAACCGCTGAAAAGCTCAGGAGGATTGCTGAAGCAGAGAGGGTGGTGAGGAGCATTGCCAACGTCAGCCTCGTTAGGGTTAGGGACCACGGAGCTATTGCGAGAATAGAGGTCGACCCTACAGAGAGAAGGAAGCTCTTCAGCGAGGAGGTGATGGACCGCATAGCAGTAGAGCTGAGAAAGCTGGGCTACAGCTACGCAGCGCTGGATCTACTCGGATACAGAACCGGATCCCTAGACGAAGTCCTACCAAAGAGGAGAGGAGAACACCAGGGTAGCACACAATCACAGACCTAGGGCACCCCAGAGATCCACAGACCCTCCAGCTGCGGCAAAGCCCCAGGGACAGAGCAGATCCCTTCGCCACCAAAAAACAGCAACACCTCACCTACAATACAGTGCAGCCCACAGCAGCTTGTGCGCCCCCGGGGAGCAACAGCCGTGGATGGGAGGTGGGTAATCGACGCACTTACACCCAGGGGTCGGTGCCAGGCCATCAAAAGGGCTGGATGTGCACCCAAGGAGTTACAGCACCCTGTGAATTTTCCAGACGGTTGGGCTAATCCAACATGCACTGGTACTGGGCACCACCCCCTTTCCCGGATCGGTCCAGCAGCCTTCAGAACCGCTCTTTCCTCCAGAGGGTAGCAGGGTGCTGCAGATTGGAGCCTCTCGCCCCACGGGAGCTGCGGTCCTTCAGCACCCTATCCCCGGAGGAACTGCGGGTAGCACCAACCAGTGGGGCTGGCTGATCCGATTAGTTAGGTGCATCAATCTATTTAGGGATTCTCCACAGCCAAACTACCACTCTCTGCTGATCCAATTGAAGCACCTATCCCCACCCGAATCCCAATGAACCTGCTCACGTAGGTAAGCTTTAAATACAGAGAAGCGCTACCTACTACCCAGGTGCAGACATGCCCCTCTATAAGTGCCAGGTGTGCAACTTCGTATTTGAGGGTCCACAGCCACCAGACAGATGCCCTAAGTGTGGCGCTCCTAGAGAGCGCTTCACACTGCTAAGCGATCAGGAGGCTGAGCTCATTAAGAGATCTAGAAAATCCAACTACCTCCACATGAGGGCTGCATCCCTCTTGAGGGAGTTTCTAGCTATTGCAGACGAGCTTATCCAGGAGAATCTGGATCCACCCTGCGTGAGAATAGCCAACGAGGAGAAGGACTTTGCACTCACAACACTTCAGAAGATTACAGCAGAGCTTGAGTCCCACATGAAGAAGGGTAGGTGGGGATAGATATGGGCGAGCCTAGGAAGTACAGGTACATGCCTGAGAAGTTCCCCAGGAGGGCAGAGGTCACAGGGATAGAGAGCAGCGTCCTCGTAAACATGCTCCTATCAGCCTTTGCCGATGAGGTTCTCGCCTGGTACCAGTACTACCTAACCGCCTACGCCATTAGAGGCAACCTCTCCACAGAGCTGGAGGGCGTGTTCAAGGAGGTGGCCGAGGATGAGCTCAACGACCACGCAAAGAAGCTGGCGGACAGGCTGCAGGACTTTGATGTTGATCCACCTGACTTCAGAGACCTGTGGCAGCTGTCGAAGTGTAGACAGACGGAGCTGCCGGAAGATCCGCACGATGTGGATGGCTTCATAATCGCAGGTATACTGGCCGAGAGGTGCGCCCTTGAGCACTACAGAGAGCTGTTCCAGTACACCCACGGGAGGGATCCAGCAACAGAGGAGATTGTGGAGGATATAATAAGGGATGAGGCTGAGCACGAGACAATATTCAGAAATCTGCTGTCAAAGGATGGGCTCAGAAGGCTTGAAGAGCTGGAGAAGAAGAGCTGAAACAGTTTTTTTAACCCATAACAATAAATTGCACAGCAGCACGTAGCCTTGCAGCTTCAGCCCAGGTGTTACAGTGGGAAAACTTTTATACCGTTGCCAGCACAATCCTCATTGGTGGTTGGCCTGGTTAGGTATAGGGTTGTAGTTGATAGGGCTGCTTGCATATCTTGTGGAGCTGCCCCAGCTGCATGCCCTGAGCTCTACGAGCTCGGATCTGATAACTTTAAGAATAGAGTTGTTGAAAAGTACAGCGTTAAAACAGATGAAAACGTATCCGTGGGTGAGATTCCTGAGGAGCTGTACAGCTGTGCTAAGTCTGGAGCGGATGTCTGCCCGGTTAACGCCATAAAGATTGAGAGGATTGATTAGATGGATTCAGCAACCGAAGGTGCTTCGTGCTCAAGGTGTGTGTACTTTAAGCCCCACATATACTTTCCCTACGTGGGCTACTGCGTGATTAAGCAGGGCACTGCTGTGCATCAGGAGCTGACCGTGTGTGAGTCCTTCAAGCCGTCCTCAGTGGACGAGCTGAGGGGTTTTCTCAGGAGGGAGGGCTGGCTCTACTGTGTGAACTGTAGAAGGTTTATATACACCGAGGTGGAGCTTGAGGAGCACGCAAGGCAGCACCTCGTCTCCCCTGGTGTCGTGCTCGATGAGGCTATAGCAGAGGAGGCGCACGCAGGAGATTAGAGGCTGCAGTCATGCCCAGGGAGGAGGTCGGAGTCATACTCGGTGGCCCTCAAGGCTCAGGAATAGAGACATCGATGATGGTGCTCACAAGAGCTCTGGCGCGCCACGGATTCGGTGTCATAGCTGATAGGGAGTACTTTTCCAACATAACTGGAAGGCACAGCTACATACACATGCTGATCTCATCAAAATCCATTCCAAGAGCTGTGAGGTACCCTGTAGACATAGTAGCTTCAATGGATGCAGAGACTCTGTTCACCCACATTAGCGATGTTGGTGTGGGTGGGTATATAGTCTACGATACTAGTGTGGCTATGAAGAAGCTTGAGGAGATTCCAAGTATAGAGGATACCACCAAGAGTAGGATTGCTGAGAAGCTCAGAGGTTTGGGTGTAGATACCACAGTGAGCTCTATTCTAAGGTTTCTCGAGAGGGAGAGAGGGTGCAGGTTGGTGGGCCTTGATTTCGCAGCTCTACTGCGTAGGCTTCTAGCAAGATACAGAATTGAGCCTAGACTCCTCTCCAGATATGTTAGTGGGATTATAGTCTCCGCCGTAGCTACTCTCCTAAATCTTGATAGAAGGGCTATTGAGTACTCCCTCTCACTACAGTTTGGAGGTAGAGAGGAGCTTGTTGAGCAGAATCTAGAGCTACTGAAGTATGTTGAGGATGGCATGCAGAGTCTTAGAGGTGCTGTAGCACTTGAAAAACCTAGACAGAGCTTTAGAAAAATCCTTGTCGCTACAGGTAATGATGCTGTTGCTATGGGTAAGATTGTTGGTGGTCTAAGGTATCAGAGCTACTACCCAATAACACCAGCAGCTGATGAGAGCTTCACTATAGAGAGGCATGAGTACTCATCGGTAGATGGGGTTGATGTGGGGCCTGTAGTTGTTATGCAGACAGAGGATGAGATATCAGCAGTTTGCTCCGCTATAGGAGCAGCTCTAGCAGGAGCTAGAAGTGCAACAGCTACAAGTGGCCCTGGATTCGACCTCATGGTCGAGGGGCTCTCATGGGCAGGTGCAAACGAGGTTCCAGTTGTGATTACATACTACCAGAGGGGAGGTCCAAGCACAGGGCAGCCCACAAGGGGTAGTCAGAGTGATCTCTTCAACGCCCTCTTTGCTGGGCATGGAGAGTTTGCAAGGATAGTCATATCATCTGGTGATCATGAGGAGGCCTTCTACGATGCTGTAGAGGCCTTCAACCTTGCAGAGAGGTTTCAGGTACCGGTTATACACCTTCTGGACAAGTTCCTGGCAAACTCCATTAAAACCACACCACTTCCAGACGTTGATAGTGTTAGGATAGTGCGTGGCATGGTTACAGGTGGTGGTAGGGGGTATAAGAGGTTTGATCTAAGCAGCACAGTATCTCCAAGAGCCTTCCTAGGAGCTGAGGACACCATCATGTGGTACACTGGGGATGAACATGATGAGTATGGCCATATTGTGGAGGATCCTGAGAATAGAAGGGCTATGTACTCTAAGAGGATTGTAAAGATGGATATGATACTCAGTGAGATTCCTAGGGAGAGAAAGCTCACTGTGTATGGAGATGAGGATCCTGAGTACATAGTTGTTGGATGGGGTTCTGTAAAGGGTGCTGCACTAGATGCTATAGAGGCTCTGAGTAGAAAAGGGTTTAGAGGAGCCTATGTGAATGTGAGGCTTCTATGGCCATTCCCAGGTAGAGAGGTTTTGGAGATTCTCACCAGGGTTCCTAGCAATAGAGTTGTAGCTGTTGAGCACAGCTATGGTGTGCTCATATCAGATCTAGCAGCGATGGCGGCTGGTGTAAGGATTAGAAGGGGGGTTGCAAAGTTTACTGGGAGGCCTATAACCTCTACAGAACTTGAGGAAGCTCTGCACAAGATAATAACCTCAGGTGTGGAGCGGGTGGTGCTCAGCTATGGAGCATAGATCCTATAAAACTGATTTGTGGGTTGATTGGTGTCCAGGTTGTGGAAACTTTGGCATTTTAACAGCTGTGATAAGAGCCTTTGAAGAGCTTAGCCTAGATCCATCTAAAACAGTTATTGTTTCTGGTATTGGCTGCTCTGGAAAAACGCCACACTTTGTAAATGTGAATGGTGTGCACACACTCCATGGCAGAGCGATACCCTTTGCAATGGGGATAAAGCTGGCAAATCCACAACTCACTGTGGTGGTCCATGGAGGTGATGGTGATCTGCTTGGAATTGGTGCTGGGCACTTTGTTGCCCTGGGTAGGAGAAATATAGATGTAACAGTGATTTTCCACAACAATGGTGTCTACGGTCTAACGAAGGGCCAGGCATCCCCAACACTACCACTCAACACAAAGACAAAAGCTCTTGCAAAGCCAAATATACAGCAGGCTGTAAACCCAGTAGCACTAGCACTCTCAGCTGGATACACATTTGTTGCAAGAGGCTATGCATTTGATGGTGAGCACCTGAAG
Source organism: Ignisphaera sp. (assembly GCA_025058535.1). Classification (GTDB taxonomy): domain Archaea; phylum Thermoproteota; class Thermoprotei_A; order Sulfolobales; family Ignisphaeraceae; genus Ignisphaera. Next base: position 5,791 of record JANXEL010000023.1, read on the forward strand.
AACCTGATAAAGAGAGCCATCCTCCACAAGGGAGCTGCCTTTATAGATGTTCTCCAGCCATGCATAACATTCAACGATGTGTACACAGCTGAGTACTATAGGAAGAGGGTTTACAAGCTGGAGGATGAAGGTTCCTGGAACCCTGTTGTGGAGAGGCCTGGTGATAGGAGCTCCAAGCTCTTGAAGGCTATTGAGAGGAGTTTTGAGTGGGGTGATAGAATACCTATAGGTGTATTCTATGAAGATGCACACACAACAACTCTTGAGGAGAGGTTTTCACAGAGGTTGAAGGTCTACCCAGCAGTAGCTCCTTCAAACTCAAGAATAGCTGAATCTGATGGCCGTCCAGTTGTGGATAGAAGGAGATTTGAAGAAGTCTTTAGAGAGTTCATTGTTGATGTTGAGGGTGTGTAGGTGCTGGCCACACCGTGTGCTGATGCATTTAGAGATCTAGATGAGCCTAGAGTTGAATTTGTTGTTAGGAGCGGTAGGTTTCCAGAGGAGAGAAATGTAGAGCTGCACCTATCCATGGGGGGTGTGCAGAGAAGGCTGCTAGTTCTAAAGGTTTTCTATGGTAGACCTCCCCACTACAGGAGATGGGTAGAGGTTTTCTCAATAGCCAGCAGCCTCACCTTCAATGGTAGGGTGTTTGTATTTGCTGGAAGTGTGTATGAGGAGAGGTTGATAGAGTGTCTCTCCATGTTTTTAGAGGGTGGTGAGAGGCTATTTATAGAGTACATCTATGATGATGAGACTAGGAGGGGTCTTGAACTAGGAGTACCACCACCTCTAACCAGGCTAGGCTACATGCTCATCCAGAAGGGATTCACTTGGTTTAAGGACTGGTACTTCCCAGAGGGTTTTATGGAGGGTAGTCCAAAGCTCCAAGCGGAGAAGCCTGTGGATGAAGGCTCTAGGAGGAGGCACCTAGAGGAGCTCTGTAGAGAGGTTGAGGGGAGCATGAATAGGGTGAGAGGCCTTGCGGCTCTGGAGGAGTACTCCTGGGCTATAAAAAACGTTCTGAAGAGGGTTGAAGGCACTCTGAAGCTGTGCAGGGACCTCTAGATAGAGGTGCTACCCGAAGTGTGCACTACCCCCCTGGTGTACCATGCCACGGGCTGTCCCTCCATATAGCGTTCCACAGATCCTCCTCGCCCACAACATACTCACTGGTGATGTTATCCCTGATGCTGACCAGAACCCCGTGGTGCTTTACCTCGTCATCGTGCACAGCAGCTATCAGCAGCCTCACCCTGGGGTCGCTGATCTTATTGAGGAGCTCCCTGGTCACCTCCATCATTCTCGCCTCCGTATCAATGTGCCTCACAATCTCCTCGCCAAGCATTCTGAACTCATTCTGGGAAATGGCCGGCTGGTACCTCGTTGAGAGCTCTATGACGGCCTGGTAGAACAGAGCGTGCTTCTCACTGTCACCAGCAATACCGAGCAGCAGAGCCTTTACAACTGGGTGCCCCACCCTCTCCGCTAAAGCTCTAAGCCTCTCTGCATGCCTCCTCTCCATGTCAACTAGACCTTTAAACAGCTCTACGTGTTGCCCTTCACCCACCTCAGACCACCAGTTACACACGCAGTGCTAAAGGTATTTAAAACTACCTGAGATGAAGGAACTCAAATGCTGAGGTGCTGGAGGTAGGGTATCCTCCAACCAGAGCCTTTCCAAAATCCCACTTGCGCAGGGACTCTGGTGGCAATGCTCTTGGTGGAGAAGAGTCGCTACGGGGGCTGCACCTTTCCAGCTCTGAGTATTGCTGTTAGCCACTTGGAGTACCTATCCTCCAGCTTGAGCTCCCCAATCTTTCTAGCAACCCTCTCAATATCATACCAAACTCTACGTATCTCAACACTGCCCACTTCAGTGTTGTAGATTGCGTAGGAGGCTCTTGGATCCCCATCCCTCGGCTGTCCGCAGCTTCCAGGGTTTACAACCTTTATACCATCTACTGTGATGCTCATCGGCACGTGGGTGTGGCCAACGGCGACGACATCCGCCTCAACAGGCTTTGGCCTCAGCGCTACCATGGATGGTGTTAGGGAGAGCCTCAGCTCAGCTGGTTGGAGATCTGGCTTCACATAGCCGTACAGTGGGTTCCTAGGGCTTCCGTGAACAATGTAGTGCCTCCTACCATCGAGGATGATCTCAACCGTTTTCGGCAGAGTTTTGAGCCACTCTATCTGCTCCCTCGAGAGCAGCTTCAGAGATACTTCCCTCCTCGTGTACTCGCTGAGCTCATGTATCTCCTGAGCGCATCTGCAGTCTGTGTCAAAGGCAACAGCATTATCGTGGTTCCCCATAACCAGAGCATCAGGCCTCAGATCCCTGATGATATCGATAACCACGTGCGGCTCTGGACCATAGTCTACAAAGTCCCCCAGCAGCCACACAGCATCCCACTTCCCAGCAGACTCCAGCACCACTCTAAGAGCATCCGCATTACCGTGTATGTCGGAGAGCATCAGCACCCTCATACCGAAGCCCACAGGAGGTAGCTGTGCTACCCAGTCTAATATGCCCACCCCTAGTAGATGATGTATAGAGGTGTATAGCACAGCACTACCACAGCAGAATAGCACCTCTCAGCAGCCCGCTAACCCAAGTAGACGGGGAGTAGTTGTGGATTTAGCACACGTGATGTATGCTCACCCTCAGTAGCTGGGTCTCTGCAAGCCAAGCTCTCTACTCCATTTCATCAGAGAGCTGCACAGAGCATCCGATACAGCTCTGCCTAACCCTCTCCTCAGCAAGGTTTGTGCATCAGCTGTTCTACTATTTAAAAAGCCTGACGCGGAGGTGCTCTTCCGTTTAGCTGGAGGTGGTGGCCGTGACTATACCTGCTGGGGCTTGTAGTCCAGGTAGTACGCTGAGTAAGAGATGGCCACCCTTCTACTGAGCTCGTCTAAAGCCCTCCAGTCGCTGTAGGATAGTCTCCAGCCAACAGAGTTTGCAAGTTCTACAACCTGCTCCGGCGCTTTTGCACCGGGTATGGGGACTACAACGGGGCTTGCAGTTATGAGCCAGTTGAGCGCCACCTGTGCTGGAGTCCTTCCATACCTCTCCCCTATACTTTTCAGTAGCTGCACAAGCCTCCACACACCGTCAAAGTTCTCCGGATGGAATACAGCTTCCCTAGCCCTCACATCTGTGAACTTCGGTAGGCTCTCCAGGGTGTACTTCCCAGTCAGAGCCCCCTTTGCCAAGGGGCTCCAGGCCTGAATCGTTATACCATGCCTCTCAGCGTAGGGCACAACCTCCTCATCAGCCCACCTCTCAGCAAGATTGTACCTCACCTGAAAAATCTCCACATCATGCTTCGATAGGCTTGATCTGAAGCTCTCCACGAGCTCTATGGGAAAGTTGCTGAGCCCCAGATACCTAACCCTGCCAAGGTCAACCAGCCTCTCTAGAGCCCTTGCGTATACCCTAGTGGGCACATTGTGCCAGCATGGAGGCCAGTGGGCCAGCAGACCATCTATGTAGCCCAGCCCCAGCACCTCCACAGACTTCTCGACGGATCTATACACATCGAGAGGGTTTAGAAAGTCCCCAGGTATCTTTGTTGTTACGAAGACCTCATCCCTCCTAACCCCGAGCTCACGAAGAGCTCTACCAAGCAGATCCTCGCTGAGCCCCAGGCCGTATACCATAGCTGTATCGAAGAAGTTTATACCAAGCTCTACAGCCTTTGAAACAACGGATTTGGCCTGCATGTACTCAGTTACACCCCAGGCCTCACTAAACTGCCACGCCCCTAGGCCTATCCTAGACACCTTTTCACGTGTCTTCCCCAAATTTGTGTACTCCATAACCCACACCACCCACACAAACCACATCCCAATCAACGCGATTTAAATTTTGTGAAAGTGACGTTCAGAAGCATCCAGATAGGGAATTTGATATAGCGATTCCGTATAAAGTTGCACACCCAAGATGGTTGCAAGATGGGTGGGCGATTGGTGTGCGCTAGAGCTTGCCAGGAGATGCTACAGCTTTCTAACCGGTTTACAGCTGGGCAGCGCAGGGCACCTTCATCCCAGCTGAACCCCAGGCAATTGCCTTGATGAAGGTTTAAATATGGTGTTAGCGTATCCAATCTTACAAATTAAGAAGTGTGTAGTAATGGAGTTGTGTAAGGCGTTCTTAATACTCACGCTAGCAGTGCTGCTGCTATCTCTGATACCCACTGTGGAAGCCTCTGTTCTAGTAAGGGTTGTTGTCGGTGTTGAGAGGAACACTTTTGATAGAGTTAGAGGTGTTCTGGAGCGCTACGGCAGTATACACAGTGAGCTTCCTGAGATTGGTGCTGTAGCTCTGGAGGTTCCCCAGCACACTCTCAAGCATATTGAGAGGATTCCTGGTGTAAAATATGTTGAGCTAGATGCTGAGATCCATGCTCTAGGTGAGGTTCAGTGGAACATAGAAATGGTTAATGCTACACGTGTGTGGAGTGAGTACAGTGGTTTGTACAGCGATGCTGCCTATGGCTATCACGGAACCGTTGAAGTGGCGGTTGTCGACACAGGTGTGGATTATAGTCACAGGGATCTTCAGGGGGCTGTTATCTGGTGTGTAGTATCGCTCCGCAACACTAAGACATTCTACAGAGGTTTCAATCTGAAGAGCTGCAGCGATTCGAACGGTCATGGGACTCACGTAGCCGGGATTATAGCTGCTAGGGTGAACGGTTTTGGTGTTGCTGGTGTAGCACCCAGGGTCAGACTCTATGCTGTTAAGGTTCTCTCACCCAGCGGCTCTGGCTACGTCTCAGATGTTGCCAGAGGTGTTATAGAGGCCACGAAAGGTCCCGACAGCAGACCTGGAACACCTGATGATGCTGATGTTATTAGCATGAGCCTCGGAGGTTCAGACACAACCACACTGAGGAGTGCTATTATGTATGCATACAACTATAGTGTAACTCTGGTGGCTGCTGCCGGCAATGAAGGAGCGCCTCAGCCATCATGCCCCGCCTGCTACAGTGAGGTCATAGCCGTTGGTGCTGTTGATCAAAACCACGGGGTACCTGCATGGAGCAATAGAAATCCTGATCTCACTGCACCAGGGGTTGGCATACTGTCCACCTGGCCAAAAAATGGGTATGTATATGCAAGCGGGACATCAATGGCGTGCCCACACGTAAGTGGGGTAGTAGCGGTGATACAGGCTCTTAGAGCTGCAGCTAACAAGCCTAAGCTCACTCCGCAGCAGGTGAGTAGAACGCTAACGGAAACAGCAAAGGATCTTGGGATCAAGGGCCACGATGAGACCTATGGCTACGGACTCTTAGATGCGTATGGAGCTGCAATCTATGCTCTTCAGCTGGAGTGAGAGAAGCTCCATAATAGAGCACCCAGTACAGATATTTTTCAAATCCGATCCAAGAAATTCTACAGGAGCTCCACAGCCTTCAGAGGTATTAAGAGCTGCTTCAATAAGGTAGGTGGATGGATCTCCACTCCACTGATGTGTGGAGAAATGTGAAAAGCAGCCTGCACCCAGCGCAGTCTCAGTACATCACTCTGGTCAACAGCTCTGGGGAGGATTACAGAAAAGTATCCACTGCATAACTCTTATTTACTGGGGGGTGCTCTGGTTTAATAAAAAAACTGCTGGTTGAATTACAATGGCTGTGCCGAGGCTCTTCGAAGCAGATGAGAGGAGGCGCTGGCTGGTTGTAGCTGTAGGTGTAGCTATACTCCTATGCCTGGGATCGATCTACAGCTTCAGTGTCCTGGCATACCACATCAGAATTCTATTTGAAAAGGTCTACAACATAGAGGTTACTGCCACGGAGCTCCAGCTACCCTACACTGTAGCTCTACTCACCTATGCGCTGACCATGCCTATTGCCAGCAGCTACATAGATAGGTATGGCCCAAGGCTCGTAACCTCAATCGGTGCAGTATTTGTTTCCCTAGGGTGGTCCCTATCAGCCTTTGCAAGATCCATATACCAGCTCACACTCACCTACGGTGTTCTGGTCGGCCTGGGTCTGGGTATAGCCTACAACTGTCCTATTGTTGCAGCTAGGGCGTGGTTTCCAGATAGAACAGGTTTAGCTGTTGGTTTGGTGGTTCTGGGATTTGGCCTCGCTCCAGCAGTAGCAGGGCCTGCTACAGATGCTCTGGTTGCAAACCAGTACCCAGAGGGTGTATACAGAGCCTTTGTGGTGCTTGGGATAGTCTACGGAGTGGTTATTGCCCTTCTAGCATCCATGCTCAGAACCCCTCCACCGGACTTCAATCCGGGGAGGCAGCGCAATTCAGGTGGTCAGGTGGACACTGTGGTGTGGGACCTCTCTAGAGAGGAGGTGGTTAGAACAAAGGCGTTCTACGCACTGTGGATCTGCTTTGCAATAGGAACCCTGGTCGGCTTGATGGTGATAGGGGTTACAAAGCTCGTTGGAATTGAGGTTGCTGAGAGTGCTGGAGGTGGAGAGATTGGGGAGAGCGTATCAGATCTTCTAACAAGGCTGCTAGTGCTATACTCTATATGCAACAGCATTGGTAGACCCATCTTCGGCTGGCTCAACGATAGAGTGGGTACAGATAGAGCTGCAGTGATAAACTACACCCTAACTATACTAGCATCCATCACACTTCTTCTAAACCCAGCCTCTCTAGCAGCATACACAATCTGCTTTGCAATCCTGTGGCTGAACCTGGGCGGATGGCTGGCACTAGCACCATCAGCAACAGCAAAGCTGTTTGGAAGGAGGGATTTTGCGAGAAACTACGGCCTGCTGTTCACAGCCTATGGAGCTGGAGCCTTAGCAGGCAACACAATGGTGGGGCTGGTTAAGGATGTCTACGGAAGGTACACAATGGTGTTCCCCTACGTAATCCTGCTATCGATCGTGGGAGCCACCATAGCAGCAGTGGCACTCAGACCACAAGCAGCTGGACATAATGCACACATCTCCACCTCCATTCATGCACACAATGCTTTAGAGCACTCTACAGCCCTGGCCCTTCCATACCCAGCGAGCGTCCTTGCCCCAAGACCCCTCCCAAGCGCCTTGCTAACATCACAGGTAAGCTTCTCAACAAACTCTTGGGGAAGAACCACCTTTGATGCTACAACCATTCGGATGATAGTCCCCCGGTGCAATGACAGGTAAAGTAGGGGTGCTGTGATGATTGGCTTCACTTATAATTCCCTCAACCTCCCTGTAGTGCAGCTTGATTGAATTAAGTTCAGCTCCAGCAGCCGTCCAGATCTACCGCAGCTAATCGAGTGCCCATCGAAAAACAAGAGCACACCGCTCGACTCATCACTTCCAAAGAGATTCTCCGGGCTCACACTACCAATCTTAGGTATCCTCGAAATTCATCTACTGCTCAAGATGATAGAGGAGTTCACCCTCTCTACCCTCAAGAGGTGTCGTCCAGGCGTCCGCTAAGGCTGCATCGTGGTGAGCTTCCATAATTGTATAGAATAGCTTTAAAAATGTGGAAAGCTTGTGGAGAATCTGGTGGTGGTAGATGGTTGTTGAAAAGCCGTCCCACAAGGAGCTTCTCAGGGAAAGGAGGGAGAGACTTGAGAATGTATACCTCAATAGAAAGCCCGACAGAGTTCCCCTATCGTTCCACCCAGATGCTGTGCTAACTGCTCGCTACGCCGGTATCACGGTCGCTGAAGCTACGGCGAACTACGATGCCATGTATAGAGCTGCTCTGAAGTGGCTGGACGACTTCAATGTGGATGGCGTCGATACTCCACCCTTTGGGGTGTTTAGCTTAGCTCTGGGTATGCCGGTGCTCCCATTCGTGATAGCTGAGTTTGTGAGGAATGCGCTCGGAGGACCCTTCTCACTGCTGTTGACAGGCAGCAACCATGTTATTTTAAGGGATAGGGTTTCTAGGTGGCCTGGTGTAGAGCTGCCTCCAAATGCTAATCCGCAGTACCTGGGCGGTAGGTTCATGGAGGTTGAAGAGTATAGAAAGCTTGCTGAGGATCCTATTGGATTCATGTCCGAGGTTGTGGTTCCGAGGATGTTTGAAGCTCTATCGAAACCAGGTTCACCAGAGGCCTATGCTGCTCTGATAAAGCTTGGCTACGATGCTAGGAAGTTCAACGATGTGGTGAGTAGGGTGGGGCTGGAGGCTATGGAGAGGGGTTGGCCAACGTTCCCCATGGGCTTCGGCTACGTACCGCTGGACTTCCTTGCAGATGCCCTTAGGCATCCAACCAATGCCATGCTCGACCTTAGGAGGCACCCTGATAGAGTTAGGGAGGCTCTGGATGCGCTAATGGATATTCTTCTGAAGCAGATGAGGGAATCCATACTGAAGCCCGAGGTTTCAGAGAAGCTCTTTGGAACGAGGATAGTGCTTGTATTCTTTGCCCTCCACCTAAACGAAATGCTCCCACCACGTCTGTTTGAGGAGTTCTACTGGCCGTACCTAAAGAGAATGCTCATAGAGGCCCACAGCCTAGGGGGGATACCATCGGTATTCTTCGAGGGGGACTTCACACCATTCATCCACTACCTGCTAGAGCTCCCCAGAGGATCAATCTTTGCTTGGTTCGAGAGGGCAAATCTGAGGAGGGTTAGAGAAACTCTAGGGAGTCACCTACCAATGGGCGGAGGTATATCACCATCGCTCTACCTATACGCATCGAGGGAGAGGGTGTTTGATGAGGTGTGCAGGCTGCTTAACGATGTTAAGGAGCCCGGGGGATTCATGTTCATGGGCGCTGGAGCGCCGATACCTGGGGGAGCGGAGGTAGGGAACATATGGGCAGCGATAGAGGCTGTTAGAAAGTGTGGGGAATACCGATAGCTCCACCAAATAATATTTTTTTCCAGGCCATCCAAATTAACAGTGCTGAGCACTTGGAATGCAAATCCACATAGGTTGTGTAGAGCTTCTGGTGTGCAGCTCTAGATCTGTTCTGCTGCAAGTTTAGGAGCTGCAGCTCCTGTAGCATTCAGGTTTGGGTACTCCAGGCTCTCCCAAGATGGAGGCAGCTTCTGGTTTTAGGGATTTAGACACCCAGTCTCTGCTCATACTCCACCCTTATCCTCATACCGCTAAGAATCCTCTGCACCTCTCTGTGACTAGCTATTGCTCTTAGCTGGGCCACAGCATAGTAGGCGTAGGCTGCCCTCCTAGCATCCTCCCTCCTCGCGAATCTAACCTGCTTCAGAGATCTCGGAGCTGCTAGCACTGCCCTCGCTCCAAGTGTCTGGAAAAGCTGGGTGTAGGCTGTGTGGTCACAGGTTATCGCAGCTCTGTTCGCTAGAGCAATGCCCACCTCACACGGCTCCTGACTGGCTGTGTGGTTCATTGGCAGGGCAAGGGCCTTGATTTCATCAATTGCAAGCTGGGCTACTGCGGACCTCAGCTCTCCGTATCCCTCCCTGTAGTGGGTTCTGTGCCTCAGAAGCTCTACGTAGGCGCAGAGGGGCACCTCCAAGGCCGCTCTATACTCGTAGAGCTGGGTGTGGAGTGATGAGTAGATCACGTTGGTGTCCACGAGCACCCCTTCATTCCTCTGCAGTGTGGCTAGAAAGTCGATCAGGAGTAGCCCCCTGGGATCTCCGCAGCTGAAGGTGCACTCCTCAGCGGTGAGCAGCAGTATTGAGGAGAACTTTGCTAGCAGCTCGACGGACCTCCTCACCTCCTCGGATAGGGGGGCTTGGGAGAGGTCCAGGACCTGCTGCCCAAGACCATCCACAGCGTCGATCACCTCCCCGTAGCTGCAGTAGTCCCTGATCTCCACCGACGCCCTCTCTGCACCGTTGATGTAGAGCGAGATCTTCAGACCGCAGCAGCGCATATCCACTGGGTGAACAACGCTGCTGGTAGCGTAGCTGGTGTTTAGCCTGAGCTGGCTGCGTGCTATGAGCCTTCTGAGCTGGGATGCTCCACCACCCAGAGTGTTCAGAAGCCCTTCACCCCTCTCCTGCACAGGAGCACTGGGGCTCACGTGGGGAAACGCTCTGAGCACCGTTTCAGCATCTGGGTGGAGGATAGCTACTGGCTCGAGGGGCTTTGGGGTAAATGGGTAGAACAGCCCGCTCCACGGGCCCCAGAAGAAGGGGGTGTAGACCAGCACAACATCCTCTCTCGCTCTAGAGGCTGCTAGAACAGTTGAGGAGACCTCGAGCCTAGAGCCTGAGAACGTAGCTATCACAACCCTCCTTCCAAGATCCCTCACAAGCCTCCACAGCCCCTCGACCAGACCCTCAAGTGAGCTCAAATCCGTCGGCTCCGGAAACACAGGCTTCACACCAACCTCAACCCAGCTGGGCAGAAGGCTCCTAGCAGCGTCGATCAGCAACACAGCATCCCTCTCCCTAGATCGCGTGGTGAGGACTAGAACGTGGCTGCAGCCAAAAACCTCTAAACACCTAAAGAGAGCAGTGAGAAAAGCTTCAATAGGATCGCTGAGGCAGATCACCACAGCACAATCTTCAGCCACCTGTGCAACCACCAGTTGATAGAGGAGAGCTTCACAGCTAATTAACCCTCAACACCAATGCGTAGAACAGCTAACGATCTTTCACCGTCCCGTCCCTAGGAATAGAATCGCTACCAGCTCAAGGAGCGGTCAACACGCTACTTTGAACATCGCAATTCCGTCATGCAGAACCTGAACCGTATTGCTGAACTAAGAGTTTAGGGTCACTAACTGTGCTAGTACTTCCATCAGCAAAGCAATATACTCAGATCGTGGACCTCAACAACCAGCTAGGTATCTACGTGCACCATACACACCTTTAGCCTCTGTAACTCTATTCTATTATAGAAGCAGGGCCTGGATTGAATGATGAACATTCTACAGCGATAGGCACCAGCATTCTCAATTCCTTAAAAATAATAGACCTGCTAACCGTGCGGTTCATACCGAAATCAGATGTGCGCAGACAACTTGCATGCAGAGCCTGTGCTGCAGGGCTATTTATTGAATGTAACGACGCTTATACCACAACTCTACGGTAGCAAGAGTCTAGAAGCCCTACTTTTAAAAAGTTTACAACTTTACAAAAATTAATTGAAAAGCAGTACTACTTATCAATGATGAGCCCAATCAATTGTGTTGGCTAGAGAATTAGAGTATTGACAAGTTTGCCGAGAGTCCACAGTCAGCCT
>JANXEL010000098.1 GCA_025058535.1 Ignisphaera sp.
GCAGCCTGTACAGAGATGCCATCTGAGTAAAATTTTCAGTACATCAACCAGCCTCTCTACATCGCTTTCATTCTGATATCTAAGCACAATTCTACTGTTATCTATGTGGATGGAGCACGAATCCCAGTGGATCTCAGCGGAGATCTCTTCATCTTTTATGTAGTACCTCTTGGGGCGAATTACATGTATCTGCTCCCTTAGAAAAGTCAAATCGAGCGTATTATCAAATACCACCTCTATACATGAGTCCATCCGCACTACGCTTATGTTCTTCATTGGCATCATTCTGGCAAACGTATCTCTCCAATTATCTATCTTATCCACTATACGAAGCCTCCTAGCAATCATTGTGCGGTATCGTGCAGGTCCATTCCATCGCCACAATCCATACTCTATCCACTCCTTTGGCTTATCTAGCCTATCGGCCCAGTGCGTTAAAACATCCATCCACCTACTCCACAGCTCTCTGTGTGTGCTAGAGACAAGTTCTAATTCAGCCAGAGTTGATGCAGGGCACATGAAGCAGCCTATTCTCTCGAATCCAGCAAAGTAGAGAGGGTTTGGCGATAGTTTGTGTCTAAATATGTATAGCCACACCTCTAATTGGGACCACTCGTTTATAGGTGATATGTTGAGCAGTTGTGGGGCCCAGCGAAGCCTCCACATCCTAGGACTACGGGCTCTGTCTATCGATTCAAGCGCTCTTTGACCAACAATATTAAGGGCGCCAGCTCTCCACAGTCTACCAGATATTCTGTGTAACGGAGTAAGTTTACACGTTTTACAGCACCACCTGTAGTCTCTTCCAGGTATTCCAAGACTGTATACAGCTCTCCAAAAAATATCATTAGCCGAAGCCTCTATGAATTCCAGCCCATATTTATCGACAGTTCTATAGACTGTGTCTATAGTTTCTGGAAGCTCTATCCCCGTATTATTGAATAGCACTTTCGGTTCTTGACCAAGGGATACGGCTAGGTGCAGTGAGACTAGGCTATCCTTACCTCCACTAAATGAGGCAATTAACGGCTTCGACACTTTTTCAAGTGTTACTGAAATGAACTTCTTCGCTTTAGACTCAACAATATTCATATACTCTTCATGGGCTTTTAACACATCTTCTAGAGATGACTTTCTCCTAGGTTCGTCGTCTTCCTTCCTAAGCCTCTCACCATTCTCATCCCACCAGCTATACACAATTACTCTGCCATTCCCAATTGAGTAGCCCAGTCCTGCAAGCTCACCAGAGGGTTTCAATAATAACACCTGTTTATATGCTGCAATATTCTTATCTATTCTAATCTTATACATTGGCAGACAGCGTTTCCTATTCACAACCACCTTTTCAATAATATCAGAATCTACCGAGAGAACTCTCATGGCACCCACTTTAGATACGCGAAAACGCCACCTTCTGAGAAATGGATCGAAGTAGAGCCTTCCTATCTGGACACCATCTACATACACCTCCCTCATTTCATCAAAATAGGGAGCCTTATTCAGTAAAACAACGGATCTTCCAATTAATACATCGAAGCCCTTATTCGTGCCAAACTCGTATAGATACCCAGCGTATATGCTCTGAATATCCCTCTCGAAAGCAGGCCTTGCATCACCAGGATCGGAGAGGGGTATCCTTCTACACACAGAGCCACAAATTGGGCACTCTATTTGTAAAAGGGGTATATTGCAGTTCGAACACCAGTAGACCTTCTTTACCATGGGCCACACAATCCTTCTGGGCACAAGTCACACCCAGCTCTACCACGCTTCACTCACTGGACTAGGTTGTCACTGGAGTGCTAGAAACCTAAAAGATTTTAATGGGTACAGACACTAAAAAGCGGAGTAGATCAGATTTATAGCAGATGGCATCAATGATCGAAGTGGTTAGGTTCAGACTCGGGTTCTCACATCATCCATCAGAAGCAGCAGGCCTTACATCACCACTAGACGATTATAGAGACCTAGACTAAAAAGCTGTAGATAAGGAGCGAGCAAACTATGAAAAAAGATCATTCTAGCTAGCTTAGAAAGCCAGTTTCCTCCAGATCTGTAACTCGTACAACTTAATTCAAAAAGGCTTTCCAGGCATAAGGATTTCTTCCAGCTATTCTATGAAGCTTTAAGGTGCTTTATTGTACTCTCATTTTCTCTTCCCAAACCCAATAAATCATCAATCAGTATTAGACTCTTTATGATCAGGGTGCAAAAGAAAGATCGTCGCCTGCAACCAGGATAAATTCACAGAGTGGGTCGGACCACTATGATGGGCTGTCACATCCGGCGTCGAAACTTGGAGGTTAATTGGAATTAAGCATATCATTAGATAATCAAAGATTAAAAATCCTTAAAGCTATACACTGATGGGCCCGTAGCTCAGCTAGGATAGAGCGCCGGCCTTCGGAGCCGGTGGTCAGGGGTTCAAATCCCCTCGGGCCCGCCACAGAGTTATGAACCACCATCTCTTCTCGTGACCAAGCTTCCATTTTTGCGTGTATAGTGGATGTTAGTTATATGGGTTGGAGAGATTTGAACCTGAATGCTTTGGAGCATAGATAGAGCACAGCATCAGATCGCAAACTGGTTGCAAATACGGCAGGTATTCGTATTATTTTTTAGATAACTATGCAGTAATCTCATCAGTGCCCATAAACATAACATATCTATCCTATATTATGAAGTGATTTCACGCCCAGTGCTCATCTAGATCGGAAAATCTCTGGTTTTCAGAGATCTCATTTTAACATTCATTAAGTTATTCTGCACTCAACGTCATAGAGATTTTTAAACTAGTGCTTATAATTTCCACCTCTTTGACCAATATGGTGGCATGGTAATTGGCATGGACAAAAAAATCTTTATAGTGTTCGTTCTACTTGGGCTCATCTCTCTAACTGCTGATATGGTTTATGAGGGAGCTAGATCTGCTAGTGGGGCTTACTTAGAGCACTTAGAGGCTCCACCTATCGCATCAGCTATAGTTGGAGTGGGTGAGTTTACAGGTTACGCTCTTAGGCTTGTAAGTGGTGTGCTGGCGAGTTATTTAAGGTCTTCAGCTGCATTCTGGAGCATTATAGCGCTTGGATACGCTATGAACGTTTTGACCTTGCCCTTTCTATCATTCGTGAGCTTTTGGTGGACTGCTGTGGTGATCTATCTTATGGAGAGGATAGGAAAAGGTTTGAGAGCTCCTGTAAGAGATGTTATTCTAGCTGAGGTTACGGAGGGTATTGGAAAGGGGAAGGGTTTTGGTCTTCACGAAGTTATGGATCAAATGGGTGCGCTAGCAGGCCCTCTACTCTTTGCATACATACTAACACGCTACGGTTACTCCAGAGCCTTCCTATCCCTGCTAATTCCAGGCATTGCCACGATGGCATTCATACTTTCAGCCTGGACCTTATATCCAAAGATAAAGAGCGTAGAACTTCCATCAAGGGGAATCTCGTTTAGAGGTATGGGTAGGAGGTTCTGGTTCTATATATCTGCAACAGTTCTACAGTCTCTAGGTTTTGTACACTGGGCTGTAGCATCTTACTTCCTAAAGTACTGGGGAGTTCTAAAGGATGCTGAGATAGTAGCACTATATGCAATTGCAATGGGTGTAGATGCTCTCGCAGCCTTTCCAACGGGCTATCTATACGATGTAATAGGATTTAGAAGCCTCTACATAGCCCCTATATCAACGCTAGCAGCAGCACTACTGCTTCTTGCTAGAGGCACGCTACCAGCGTATGCAATGGCGATACTCTGGGGAATCACGATGGGCATCTCAGAAACTGTAATGAGGGCATCAGTAGCGGATATGGTGGGAAGGGATAAATTGGCAGTGGCTTACGGAGTTTTTGGGCTCCTCTACGGAATTTCGTGGAGTGCTGGAGGCTTTATAGTGACAATCTTACTGCAAACATCAACGCTGGGCGCAGTGGGTTATACAATTTTAACACAGCTAGCGTCATTCGGGATATTAGTGCTTTTGAACAGGAGGAATTTAACTTAGAGAGTTTCTATGTTTTGATTAGAGACCGGCTCTTCTGTACATAATTAAATTGGCTGATATTCAGCAAATTGGTGTAATAGGCGGTCAACTATCCATCAAATACATGCTTACTGATGTTAATTTTATAAAGTAGTGAGACATAATCTCGTAGAGCTAAGTATGTGATGCATTACATGCATGGCAGGGGTCAGAAGCGCAATTCAATATATTGTTTAATTAGGTGCTCACGCTATGTGAGTCTAGCTTTTATAGACTTTCGCTGAATTCTGTGAATTGCTGATGATAAGATGACCCATCCTGTAATTAGTCTCAGCGATGTATGGAAGGTGTGTAGGGTGGGTAGAGCCGATTATCCTGCACTTAGAGGTGTGTCGATGGACGTCAAGAAGAGCGAATTCCTGTGTATAATTGGTGCTTCCAGTTCTGGAAAATCTACATTGCTGAATATAATGGGGGCTTTAGATAAACCTACAAGGGGTGAGGTTTTCTTTGAAAAATCACCTTTAAGTAAATTATCCAGTGATAAGCTTGCAGAGTTGAGAAATAGAAGAATAGGTTTTGAGTTTCAAACATTTAATTTAATTAGTCATCTAACCGCTGCTGAAAACGTTGAACTTCCTATGATAGCTCTGGGTGCACCACCTAGAAAGCGTAGGGAAAGAGCTATTGAGGTGCTCAGCAGATTTCTACCTCAATCAATCTTCAGTAAGAGATCGTTTGAGCTTAGCGGAGGTGAACAGCAACGGATTGCAATTGCAAGAGCACTAGCAAATAATCCAGATGTAATGCTTGCTGATGAACCTACAGGGAATCTCGATTCAACAAACGCTAATCTAATTGCAAGAATATTTAGAGAGCTCAGAGATGAAGGAAGGACCGTAGTAATGGTCACGCACAACATAGAGCTTACTGCTTATGCTTATAGAATAGTGAAGCTTAGGGATGGACAAATCGTAGAAATAATTT
>JANXEL010000027.1 GCA_025058535.1 Ignisphaera sp.
GGGTAGTTGTGGTTAGGAGAGGCCAGAGCGAACTGGTATCCACAATTATACACATAGGGCTTGCCCTAGTCATTGGCATAGCAATGCTCAGCTACTTCACCTCCGTTGTAGCTGGGTATAGAGAGAGCATTCTCCTCTCCAGCCATTTGGCTAGCGAAGCCTCAAATGTGCTAGTGAGCACGATCTCCTTCGACAACAGGAGTTCCACCCTCTGGCTCCTACTCAAGAGGGTTGATGGATCCCGGGGCAGCTTCTTTATAGCTGTTGAAGATGGGCTTCAGTACCTCCCCTGCAGCTCCATCTCATTCTACAACCCCTACAGCGATGAGGATGGGGTTCTGTGCAACTCTCTCAATGACTGCCCAGGGTCGTCAAGGATGTACGAGGGGTCCATGGACGGTGTGTACATCCCTTGGGAGGGTTCTGTAAGCAGCTTTCGACAGTATGCAAAATCTATGGGGTACACCATCGCTAACCCAGTGCGCATATGCACCGTGGAGAACATCTGTAGATACTCACCAGCACCAGGCCTGTGCACCGAGAGCACAATTGTTAGGGTAAAGCTCTCCCGAGAGGCCTCAAGGGTAAGAACGCTCATAGTTGCGCCGTACGGCGGTAGACCGTATGTGGTTGGAGTCTACGAGGTGACGCTTAGGTGAGGGGCCAGGGAAACATAATCGTGGCAACTGTGTTCTTCTCAGTAGTGCTGCTTGCGGTAATACCCCTAGCGCTCAACATGTACCACTCATCAATGGCTAGAGCACCCGTTTATGAAAACCCTGTGTACAGAATCGTTGAGCAGTCCGCAAAGGTTGCAAGCGGCGATGTTACTGCCTTCTTCAATGCATCGAATTCAGTGCTGAGGCTGATAAACAGAGGCGGAAGCAGTATAGAGTTTGAGAGAATTGTACTCTTCATCAGCTGCAGCGATGGGAGCCGCTACCTTGATCTGCGTAGGAGCATGAGACTAGAGTCGGGGCAGCAGGTATCGCTAGAGATCGAGATGCCTGAAAACCTGTGTGAAAATCCAAGTATAAGGACACTCCACATAGTGACACTGGATGGTGTGGTGATAAGCAGCACCGTCATAACTATTAGTGAGCTAGGAAGCGCTGTGCACATCAATGCCACTGTACCCACAGTGCTATCCCGTGCTCTACCAATTATACCAGTGAGGATAGAGGCTGGGGACAGAATATGGAACATATCCGTGCTAGAGAGGAAGGGGTTTGAAATATCTACACTGGATAGCATGGACAGCCCAGCAAGAGTGCTAAGGTATCCACAGCTGGCTGAAAACCGTGGAATGAAGGGAGGAACCACGACAGTGTATATATGGACTCTAAACAGAGTTGAAAATAATGTGAGCGTAAGTGTGAGCGGGCAGACCGTTAGATCCCTCTGGATAGGCTACGACCCAAGGGACAGCTCCAGGTACAACATGATTATAGCTGCAGACAGCATCACCATGACTGTCGGCTCAGCTAGCAGAGGCTGCTCAAGCTTCGCCAGGGTGAAGATATACGGTTTTAGAAGTACATACCCACAGGGAATCCTACAACTGAGCACAGGCTCAACCACGAGGTGGATCACAAAACCAGAACAGGATGTTGCAGACTACACATTCCTCACAACATCTTCTAGCACCACACGGCTCACCCTACTGGGTTCCGCGAGTAGAGTTGAGATATACTGTCGTGGAACTGGTTCTGAATCGAGCTACAACCCCTACACAATGCTCATGAATACTGCTGGAAGTGGAGGCTATGCTGGGCTGCTGTTTACAGCGATAGATAGAGCCTGGGGCTTCTACAACAGTAGAAATGAGGGAAATGACCAGCTACTCGACTATTCAGTGAGACCATTTGCACTGGTTTACAGAGGCTTTGCTGTGTCCAATATCAACTACAGCAACGTTGTCATCTCTGTAAACTACAGATTCCACGATAATGAGGGCAGCGATGCTGCAGGAACCTCTGCCGATAGACCGGTGATGATTGTTGGTCTGGTTGACGAAGCTGGCACTATATACAGCTACAGAAGCTATACCTTCAGAGAGCTGACGAGATATGAGGATACGTACCCACCAACAGCGCAGGCTCAGAGCAGCTTATTCTTCGCACCCCTTCCGCCGAAGGAGGCCGGTGAAAGGAAGTTCTACGCATTTATAGCGTTTCAGGATCCGTACCACTACAGTGAGAATCTGGATGACCTCGACTTTACGCTGTACATAGAATCCGTAACCATAATACCGTTCACGTAGGGTGGTAGATGTGATCCGCGGCTCACTCCTAGAGAAGGGTGTTGCTGAAGCTGTTGGCGCTGCAGTTGCATCTGCTATAATATCCCTGGCCATGCTGTACATACTGCTGGACACATTCTCCACTGCAGCAAATCTGCAGCCAGCTGCACCGATCCCTGGTAGGCATCTCAGCGAAAAGCTCCTTCTATACCCTGCTGAAGCAAACCTCGGCATCAAGAACATTGGACCCGAAACAGTCCACATCTCCTATGTAGCCACTCTAGACACAGGTGGGAGCAAGGTCATTGTGAACACCAAGCAGAGCACGTTGTGTAGTGTATCACCATCAAGGGCTGTGGCACCCGGGAGCACTGCAGTCATCAGCTGCAGAGCTGGGTATAGACCCATAGCTGTTGTAACCGAGGGCGGAAGGGTGTTCTCCATAGATCCACAGCTGTATGCCAGCATAATGGAGAGGATCGGCTGGATTCCAATAACCACGATCTTCGGCGGTATGAACATCACCACCACATCAGAGCTGCTCAAGTACATAGAAAACCCATCGCTGATGATTAGCGGAGCTGTGGATACATCTACGGAATTAAGGCTGAGTAGACATGGATCTGGAAGCGTAAGAGCTACTCTGGATGCCTCACTAATATTTATAGGCACAAACCCTGTGAACAACAAGATGAATCTACTGATTGTAGGTAGGGGTACACCGGGGACCAACGTCAGCATAGGAGGGGGGGTTGTAGACATTGGTAGAGCTGGTCAGCGTCGATACAGGTTGAAGATAGAGAACTTCACGGGGACCATTACCATCGATAATGTAGTGGCACAGCCTGGGATACACCCATGCTACATAAACAGGGGTAGCACATGTAGAATTCGACTCAGTGGTCAGGCAGATAGAGTTCTACTCTACACAAACACTACATACTCCGGAAGAGCTGTTGTTGGACTAGAGCCCTACGTATTAATTGGCGACATAAACAGAAATAACAATACTGAGATACTTTTCGCTACACAGGATTTTTCAACAGGCAACAGGAACTCTAAAAATGACGTAGTACCGGGCGTAACACCGAGCATCGATTTGCTCGACTCTAGCGCTGCGCCCATAAGAATCATCTTCTCCGGCACCAGCATAGATAGCAGCAGATACTCAACAGCCATACTCACCGTCAGAATGTTTTTCTGGGACAACTCAGAGGATGATATCAGCGATAACGACAATAGGATTGTTATGAGGGTGGGTCTCTACGATAATACCACCAAGTCCTTCGTGTACAGCACCTACTTGAGCTACCACGAGCTCAGCAGGTATAGGCACGTCAGACCATTCTCCACATCCTATATAACTAAGGACTTCACAATGCACATACCGAACACAGGTAGGAGGTACTACATAGCTATAGAGCTTCTAGATCCATTCTACCTCGAGTCTAACAGAAACGATGCAGATTTAATAGTTGGTTTAGAGTATGTGGGGATAGTGCTGGGTAGCAGGTGATGCACATGAGCAGAGGAATCTCTACACTCCTAGTATCATTCCTACTCTCCATAGCAGTTCTATCAATACTTACGTACATATTCATCAATATCGCTGCATCAATGCAGAGCAGCTCTCTAGGATTTAGAAACATAATCAGGTATTCACAGCTGCACGAAGTGGTGCAGATTGTGGTAAACAGATCCGTGGATGGAGTGCACCTATTCAATCTAGGGCCAAGCGACGCAGCAGTTGACCAGGTAATTGTTTTAGATCCGGTGAACAACGTGGAATCTAGAGAAGGCCTTGAACTGTGCAACTCCAGCGTCATACCTGCGTACAGGGCTATTGCATGCGACCCTGGCTACGAGTACCTGGCCATCATAACACGAGATGGTGCTGTGATACATATCCAGACCCCAGCTAGAAAAGCCTATCCACTAAAAGCTAATGCAACCTACATCGTGCCCATAACATTCCTGATAAAGAATCCTGAAGACTTGCAGCCAGAATTCAATGTCAGTCATCGGCTTGTAGCAAAGCCCTACACCAGAGAGCGTGCAAATATAAGGTTTGCGGGAGTGAAATCTGATAAACTGCTACTTCTACCACCTGGACAAGATGAATTCTTTAACGCTACTGTTTCAACAGATAGTAGTGGTCTACCATTCGGTGTTGCGATCATAGGGTACGACCCAAGCTGGATCAAGGTTAAGATGGCTAATCCAGGTAGCGATGCACCGCCGAGATTTACGGTAATGATTAGTGGGCCAGGATTCTCAGGAGAAAAGATAAGGATTGGTGGTAGGGAGTACACCCTCTCTGGAAATGGTTCCAGGATTCTCATAAACAATTTCAGTGGTGTGATCCAGGTAAGGAGAGGAGGCAGCGTTATTGCATGCAGCTCATCGCTACCAAATCAGTGTGGCGGTATATCACTACCAGCCCTAGGTTCGTGGTACTATGGTTCAACAGATTCGGGTATAAATCTCAGGATATATCTGAGTGGTTCTGCAAGCTACGTAGCCAGATTTATGAGAATGTCTTCCGGCAACTCTCCAACTGGGGAAACTAGCTACTACCCCTATCTATTTGTAGGGGATGCCGACGGGAATGGGGTTAATGAGGTGATTTTCACAACTGAGGATGCCTACTATGGAAGTAGCTCTGCAACTAATGACAGGTATGGAAATGATGATCTGAGCGATTACAGTACACAACCACTGGTTCTGAAGCTCCTCCAGATCGGAAAATCGCTCGGTTCACCCGACGGCTCTATAGACGGGAGGAATTTCGCTGGCGTAGCACTATACATAAACATATTCTTCCACGACAACTCCCATCCGGATGAAGATCAGCTCAGCGATAATGATAGAACGGACTGGGTGTTGAGAATCCTCCTAATAGGTGAGGACGGCAGCGAGTACATAGTGAGAGAGTACAGGTATCAGGAGATATGCAACTACCACAAGACGCGTATAACGGATTTTGGAAGGGATAACTACTTCGTAAAACTATCGCAGTCGATATACGTGCCCATACCATCAGGAGATAGGTACTGGATAGCAATAGCGTTCCAGGACCCATATGCAACGGGAACTACAAATGATGCTGATATCACAGTTGGTGTGGAGTTTATAGGGGCTATACCGTTCAGCCGGTAATCGTATTCCACAGCCATACAGCGTCCTCCATAAGATGCGGCTCTGAAGCAAATCCATATCCACATCCACTTAAGCAACTCCATACCCCAGCACAGTTGAGATGCGCAGCCTATTGATCCCCACTGTAAGTGAGGTTTTCTAGAGGTGGGCCCGCAATTAGAACGAATCTAACTGTTCAACCTGATAATCTTTGTAGACGCTTTTCTAAGTCTATTCATTACCGCCAGCCCAATTCCTCTCTCTGGAAAGCTCTCCGATACCGCTACATCTACACCGAATCTATCGAGCTCTCTTAGGGCTATGAATAGGTTTTTAGCCACTTCAAATAGGTTTTCTATAGAACCCACTGCTACAACTCTATCCGCTACACCTTGATAGAGCTTCAAATTCTCTCTGGACACTATAACCGCCACCCTCTTTCCCTCCCTCCTAATCTCTTCCACCACCTCAACTAGACCCCTGGGCCCACTGCCTTCCACAAGTATCAGCGGTGTTTTTGGTGCGTAGTGTCTGTACTTCATTCCCGGCGCCAACGCTTTTTCAGCTTCTGTGTATCCTCTGCTGGTGTCTGTCACCACAATCTCCACCCCTAGAATTTCGGTGATCCTCTCTATAGGCATGGCACCCGGTCTCAGAAGCCTTGGAGGCTCCACAGACACATCTACTATGGTGGACTCTATGCCAAAGAGGGTCTCCCCAGCATCTACAATTATGTCGGCTCTCCCAAACATGTCCACAAGCACGTGGTGGCCCGTTGTTGGGCTTGGCCTCCCTGAGATGTTGGCACTCGGTGCTGCTACAGGGCCTGTGCAGTCTATCAGCTTTTCAGCAACTGGGTGGGCCGGCATTCTAATTGCGGCTGTCGGCAGCCCTGCGGAAGCCTCTGGTGGTACAGCTCTACCCTTCTTCAGAACAAGGGTGAGTGGACCTGGCCAGGCTACCTCCACAATCCTCCAAGCAGTGTCCGGAATATGTGCAGCAACCTCCTGCAGGTGCTCCCTCCTAGATATGTGGATGATGAGTGGATTATCCATTGGCCTATTCTTAGCTGTGTAGATCCTCCTTACAGCCTCGGGTGTATAGATAGAGGCACCTAAACCGTACACCGTCTCAGTTGGAAAAACAACCAGCTTACCACTCAAAACATCTCTACAGATCTCTTCAACAGCTCTAGGATCCAGGTGCAGCGCATCTAATCTGAACAGCTTGGTCAAAACCACCGGGCTCTACACCGGTTACCTCACTAGAGTGTGTGCTTCAGAACCGCATATAGCTGCAGTTGAAATCTAAAAGCAGTGCTGCAGCAACCCAATCTGCACACCCTAAGAAACTCAACCTGCCTACCAACACCTCCACTGGAGCGCACCCAGCCGCTCTCCACCCCACCATGGATACATATATAGGGTTGCTTCCCACATAGAGAGGTGCAGACTGGGATTGCAATGGTGAGGGCTATGGATTGCAGCGATGTGGATCTCTGCAATAGGTTGGTTGAAATTGATAGATACAGTGTGACCTGCCCAGTGTGCAGCGGCAGCGCCATGGTTGTGGTGCACAGCTATAGTGATTCAAAAGGCGACTCTACCGCTATAGTTACGCTGAAGTGTGAGCACTGCGGCTTTAAGGCTAGCGATGCAGCTCCACTATACGAGGTGGATGATGCAGTGTGTATAGATGTGCGCATTGAAAGGGATGCTGATCTGAGCACGATTCTCTTCCTACCGTCCCAGGTTGATGTAGAGATTCCTAAGCTTGGTGTTGCTGTCGAGGCTAGATCAATTAGAATAGGGAGCATTGTTACAGTGGATGCCCTACTCCACTATATTGCGGATTCGATAGAGGTTAGCTGTAGCGGTGAGCTTGGGTGTGGTAGAGTTGTTGAGAGGCTGAGGGAGCTAGCCAGTGGTGTAGTTTCAGAGCCTGTTACTGTGTATATAAAGAGTTTGTTCAGCCCTCTGAAGGTTCTAAGGAGCTATAGGGAGGGGAACTACAGATACTGCTGAGCAGTGCTACTCCTTCTTAATCTGTATCACCCTACTCCTCCTACCCTCACGCCTCTTCCTAATCTTTATCTCCAGCACACCGTTTTTATAGACAGCCTCCGCAGTCTCTATATCAACCTCAGCGGGTAGGTCAACCTCCTTTCTATACTTTCTATCATGGTCTGAAGCCTCTATGACTATGCGCCTATCATCTATAGCCTCAACCTTAATCTTATTCTCATCAACACCAGGCATCTCAGCAACAATTCTGATCTTGTCATCCTCCTCGTAGATGTCTGTGAGAGGCTCCCTCTCATCACTCACAACGATGCGTGGCCTCCCCCTCTCAGACCTCCTAACATTACCAAACTCGTATATCCTTGGAACGCCGTCCGGTCCTATCTCTATTCTAAAACCATATAGAATTGGCTTGTTTAACCTATCCATGCTCCTCAGCTCATCTGGTGAAAGGCTTAGGCGCCTGGATATCTGCCTCTCGAACTCCTCCATCTCCTCCTGAAGTTCTCTGAACAGATCGTTGAATAGGTCGAAGATATCTCTCCTTCTCCTCCTGTACCTCTCCTCATCACTCATGCAAACCACCCACAGTGCACAGACTACTCTAAGCAGTGTTTAGATTTATAAACATTGATGGTGCATCCTACTACCTACATTTGAGCTGGGGACCCCGGCTCAGAGTCACCCCTCTCTCAAGCTTAACGAACTGCGGTATTTTGAAGAGCTGTGCCTCCTGTATGTAGCTCTTCCCAAGCCTGAGAGCTATCTCTGCTTTTGCAAGCTCCTGTCCAAGGTAGAGTGCGTGGGATACCTGGGAGACCAGCCCTCTAGAGGCTATCTCGTGCCTTACCGCTTTCGCTGATCTGCCTCTGATCAGTATCCTTCCCCTTCTACCTATGTACAGTGCCTCGATATAGCCGCTCCTGTGGTCCACCCTAATCCTGAACACCCCCATGGGATCTGGTGTGTATGGTCTCTCCTCTTCAGCAGCCTCTACAGCCTCGTCCACCCCATCCCAGAGGGGCTCCTCATAGAGCCTCTTATCCTTTAGAACTAGGAGCGATAGACCGATGTTCTTCGGCGGTGAGTTCTTGATGCTTGCCACAGAGGCCATCTGGCTAGCCACTCTACACTCAAGTGTAGACCCTCTGGCCTTTTGACTCTTCTCAACCGTTAGCACAAGGCTTACACCAATCTCCTGTGCAAGCATTGTTAGAATGGCATTTACACCCACGCTATCTGCATCCATCATCTCCACGACGTTGCCTACACCCATAAACATTGGAGTGTGTGGGTGTAGGGATTTGAATCTGTGGAATGCTAGTAGGGATCTGAATGTAGACAGCGGTATATCGAGGATGGCATCGGCAAACACCTTCTCAAAGCCTTTCGCAGTGACAGCATCTACAGCCCTCTCCAGAAGGCGGATCCTACCATCCACATCATCAGGCGCCACATTCGTAGCAGGGTCCCTAGGAGTTGTCACTACAGCTACACTTCTATCAACCTTTCCGATTTCACCAACGTTGGTTAGGTCAATGTTCACCACCATATCAGCACCGGATTCTATAGCAGCATCTATCTCGCTTGGAATTGAGGAGTCTATAGCTATAGGTACATCAACCTCCCTCCTAAGTAGCGAAATAAGCCTCCTAACAGCATCTGGATGGGGGCTGTACGCCTCAAAGCCGAGGCTTACAATTTCCGCTCCGCTCTCCACAAGTCTCAGACACTCCCCAACGAGAGTATCAACAGCGAGTGTGTGGGCTTCAGCAACCTCAGCCACAACTCTAACAGGCGGAGGGGTTATCGGCACCCTCACCCATCCAACAGCTACGCTATTGGAGGCATTAAGGCTGTTCTCTACGTCCATGAGAATCCTCCTTAAACCACTGAGCACAGCATTCTGAAGAACCTCGTCAGCAGGTCTATCGGGTGATAGTATGCTTAGATCATCCAGCTTTAGAAGATCTGCAAGATCGTATGCATTCACAGTGCCCTTAACAGCCCTAATACCGATGGCGTCCTCAATAACCCTTCCAGAGCCCCTGGCAAGGCCAGGGAGCAGAATGTAGTCGTAATCGCTTGGGCCAACTCCAAGCCCCTTGAGATAGAGGGCAATGTAATCAGTAGTTAGAAATGCTGCTATCGGAACCGGTGTGGCAACCACTTCTACGCAGTGTTTTGTTCCACTATACACTACAGCTCTTCTAACAATACCCTCGGCCACCCTACCCGTAACAACAAGTATTCTGGCCATTCCAACCTCCCAGCGGTTATTCAGCTAAAAGAGCTTAGCCAATTAAACAGAGTTATATACACTTGTGCATTTAAAGTACCGTTAGCCTCTACCCCACTGTGGCAAACCTCACATTTTGATACCACCCCAGCAAATCTTGGTACAGTAGAGTCATCCTACACTCCCTCTCCAATCCACTTTAGCCTCCCCAAACCTTTGTAGAGGAATCAATTCAGCTAAGGGGAGGGGCCTCCCCACTAGCATATTTCTAGTGTGTGGACCTCGTCCACTAGGCAGCTCTACTGATCTTGAGATAAAGATTCAAGGTCACTGTCATCCGGTGTGAAGGTGGGTAGCAGTAGTTGGAAAGATGCAGCAGTTTATTTGGGTTTCTAAAGGTAGGAGAGCTCTCCACATCGAGAGCCCTACCCAGATGGTGGCTAGCGACCAATGCTGCTATTCTACTACGGGTTGAGAGTGCTGCAGGAGGGAAATGTTTATAACTGTTTTAGCTCCAGCCTATAATCTGGAGTAGTGATGATATGCATAGAATGTACGTCCTTGGGGTAGGGTGCTGGCGTGTATGGAGGGACGGTGCTGCTTATAGGGTTGGTGTGCAATGGGTGGAAGGCTCTGTGTACTGTGCAGAGGTGCCAGATATCTGTGTGGAAGGGCTTACTGCCCCATAGTTGCTAGAATGTATGTAGAGGTTCAGATTGCAGCTCTATCCAATTCAAACCACCTCTTCGGTTCATCACCCCCCTCCGTATTTGTTGGAAGGATTGGGTACCCCTATGTGTACGCAGGTCCTCTAGCTCCTCCAGCCACAGGAGATACGAGTGTGTACGATTACCCAGAGCGGTGGCAGTTAATGAAGCTTGAGGATCTGCTAAGCCTTAGGCTAAGCCTCGTTCTCGGTAGGAGGACTCTGTATGTGCATGGAGTCAGTGATAGATTTGTTGAATCGCTGCAGCATATAGTTCTGGGTCTAAAGCCTGTGGATATAGAGATGCGTTTTTCAAAAGCTCCCAGGGGGTACATAATGAGCGACTACGAGCCCCCCATAGGGCCCAGGGCCCCTATAGAGTATGTGAGAATTGTAGAATCCCCAGCTACGCACAGAGCTGTAGAGAGGCTCTATAGCGATTCTGATGCAAGGGCTTCGGAGGCTGTTGTGGAGCTCTATAGAGCTGGGGTGGAGGTATCACACATTCAAAAGATTCTGAGCGTTGGTGCACTGGGTAGGAAGAGGTATAGGAAGCTGGTGCCGACGAGATGGGCTATAACTGCCGTTGATGACACAATCTCGAGACACCTAATTGAGGATAGGATAAGGTGGTATGGGGAGCTGGAAGAGGTTCACGTTTTTATGAGATACATCCACAGAAATCTTTTCACAGCCATACTGGTGCCGGGTAGATGGAGCTTTGAGTGGATGGAGGCGTGGTTCCCAAGATCAACCTGGAACCCCACCGGTGAGACCATAGTTATAGAGGGAGACTGTGAAGTTATCAGACCAAGAGACGAGTATGCCTCTATAGGAGGGTGCTACTATGCATCCAGATTGGCAACAGCTGAGTATCTAGATAGAGTTGGGAGGCAGGCCATAGCTGTAGTTCTCAGAGAGATCTACCCAGGATTCGATATACCAATAGGTGTGTGGTTTGTAAGAGAACAGCTGAGAGAGATGTATAGACAAAAGCCGCTAAAGGTAAGCACTGTGGAAGATGCTCTAGGCATAGTAGCTAGACACAGCTCGGTTGGTATCACAAAGTGGGTGGAGAAATCCAGACTGCTTCAGCTGCTACTAAAAACCAAAAAGCTCGATGCATTCGCAAAGAGGGGTGGGCATACCGAGCTCAACACCCAGACCTAAAACGGAACTCTAGTACACCAATTCTCCAAAAGCTCTACAGGAGAAAAACGGTTAACAGTAGCAACATTGAGGTGTTTAAAGCTGTTGGAGTTGTGAATGGTGGAAGAGCCCTATAGTGGTGGGAACCACTGTTGCGGATCGCCATAATAGGGAGGCTTCACCCCTAGAGCCTAGAAGAGTGCTTAACGTTGGGTGCAGCCCGGCGTTGTACGGGTTGAAGCATGCCTAGGGGTTCAATCTTGGTGTGGGAGTTTTAGCTGGTGCGGGGGGTGGGATTTGAACCCACGCAGGCCTATGCCATCGGGTTCTGAGCCCGACCCCTTTGACCTAGCTCGGGCACCCCCGCACAGAGTGTGTATATTGTCTCCCTAACTATTTAGGGGTTTTTATACCCAGCATTCCAGCTTCTATCCATGCCGACTACTATCTATCTAAAGGATCCCAGGTGGCTATTAACACTACCCTATCCCTACCTGCATCCCTCCATATCATGTCGGCTAGGTCTGGATCTATTGAGAGGAGCTCGTGTATGCTCTGCTCAACATCAACTATCTTCAATCTGGCTGATATCCTATCTCGTAAATTCTCCATCTTTTCCATCGCCTCTTCCCTGCTGTAGACCCCTAGCACCGCCCTCATGGTCTCACGTACAACAGTTCCCAGGGGGCTCTTTCTGTACTGGTACCACACATCTCCACACTCTCTTCATTAATGTGATTCACATCTTAACTACACTCCTCAATATATAGCTCAAATTCAGGTGTTTAAAATGTTGCTGGAGGCTATAGTGTTTATCGGTCTCGATGATACAAGCAATCGTGCTCTAGAGAATCTTAGGGAGGCTTCAGAGGCGCTGGTGAGAGACTATGGAGTTAAACTCGTTATAGTGCCTGTTAACATGTGGCTCGACCCTATAAACTCATCCATAAAGTCCCTACCGATGATTGTTATAAATGGGTTCAAGGCTTTTTCAGGCTACGCTCCCACACCTAGTGAGATAGAGGAGTACGTGCTGAAGATAATTAGGTTAAAGAATAGAAGAGAGGAGCTGCAGCTACCTGCTGGAACAATACATAGCGAGATCCTCACGGCCTCTGCACTGGCAACATAGAGTATAACACAGCTGTCGCGCCCCCAGCAGCACCGCTGGAGCACCTCATGCCCACAAATACTACGATGGTGCACCGAAAACCAGATCAGCACACTCTCAACAGCCAGCCCATCTGATTTAACGGGCACAATTATGTGTACCGCGGTGCTGCTTAGATTGGCTTAGAGAAAAGAAAAGCTTTGACCCTCCAGCTACACCGGGCACTGCTATACGTATTCTAGCCCTGCTGCGGCTTCTCCTCCTGCTTCCTCTCTACCGCCTGTCCTCCTGGTTCTGGAGCTCTACTGTACCTCTCCACGTACACTACAGTGCTGTACTTTCCAATGTATTTATAGATTTCTTCAGCTACAAGCGCCTTTACAAGCTGTATGTCCCTATCTAGGTAGACCTCCCTCGGCAATTCAATGGTGGCACTACCATCGCTTGGGTTTACAGAGATGCTGAACCTCTCCACCGGTATTCTCCTATACCTTCTGTGCAGCAGAAGCCTCATCTTCTCCACATCATCCTCAACCACCTTGACTATCCTGTAGCTGCACACTAGAGTCTTTCCGGCAAGCGGATGGTTGAAGTCTATAAGCACCCTACCACCGGTAACAGCCTTAACCACACCTATCTGCCCACCCAAATCAACAGTCTTACCAACCTCTGGAACAATATTGTTCCTCACCAGCTCTCTGACATTCACTATTCTAACCCTTGAAGGATCTCTAGAGCCGTAGGCCTTCTCAGGAGGTATCTCTACGTTAAGCTCCTTACCCACCTCACCGAAGTTCTCTATATGCTCCTCGAGGCCCCGTATAACCCTATTCTCACCAACAATTACCAGTAGGGGCTCGTAGACCTTTTCAACATCATACCTATTCTCCCTCTTTGCAACCTCCTCCAGAGTTGTGTCGACCAGTTCATTCGTATCCCTAACCCTGATCACATAGTCTATTAATACGAAGCCATTTTTAGGGATGGCCATACATGCTAACCCTGTTTAGAGACAGAAATAGCTGTAGTAGCAAATAAAAGCTTTAGATATTCTTACTATAGTAGCGGGTAGGTGTGCACTGTTGCACACAGAGTATGAGGCTAAGGTGAGGGTGGAGGACCTGGATGCAGTTGAGGAGAGGCTGAAGGCCGTAGGTGCGCAGGCTGTGGATGTAGCCGAGGAGGAGGATGCATACATAGATCTAAATCCATGCATAGATGTGGTGTCCAGAGATGTAGCGCTGCGGGTGAGGGTGTACAGAAGCCTACTCTCAGGTAGGGAGAGATACGAACTCACGTACAAGGGTCCTAGAAAATCGAGGGATTTAAAGATTAGAAGCGAGATAACCGTAGCTGTAGATAATGGGTACAGAGTTCTAGAAATGCTCAGAGAGCTGGGCTTCACAAAGCACACCACAGTCTACAAGAGGAGGAAGATATATAGGTATGGAGCAGCAAGGGTGTTCCTAGATGATGTGAAGGGCCTTGGAAAATTTGTGGAGATTGAAGTAGAGGGCGTCAAATCCGTAGAAGAGTTCAGGAGGGTAGTTGCAGAAATTCTAGACATTCTAAACCTTCCTAAGCAGCTCATACCTAAATCCTACCTAGAGATGGTATTGGAGAAATCGTGACACAGAGTACCGTTCTCTGTTAAACCCAGCTACCATACAATCCTAAGCCTCAGTACTCCAGCTTTTAGGCTGGGTCAGCACAGCTGCTTTTCAGCTCCTAGAGTCTCCACCCAATTAATGGTGAGAAAACCCGCTCTGAGCTCCCCACACCTTGGTTGGCGACAGGTTATCCAAAAAGTGCAATCCTCAGATACACAGCACAGCTTACCTGTAAATATTCTCACAGTTACACCCAGAAAGGTGTGTACAATCAAGATCGTGACAACTCGGTGGCCCTTCTAATCACGACCTCAAGTAGAAGGAGCTTCTAGTACAGCACGAAAGGTGGTGGCCACTGGGAGCATACAGCCACAGGATCCAGTTTCGGAAATTCCCGGGGGGTGGTCTAGAGAAGTGGACATACTGCTAGTGTTTGAAGGCGGTTCCCTAGCCGTTCCACTCATCAATGCAAATCCGTACTCTGCAAAAATGTTCAGCGCAATTCAGCTATCTTATGAATGGATTATCTGCAGCTGGTGATCAAAGTCGAGTTGATCTATTTCAACAATAGCACTGCAGCTATGTAGGTGAAAGTCCTAGGTGTGAGCGAGAGGTCTGTCTTCAGATCACCATTTCAAGCGCATTTAAGAGGCTTTAGGGTTATTTACTACATTGTGCTAACAACCTGTAGTGGGTGCTGCTTTGTCTAACAATTACAGGCACTCTACTTAACTTTTTAAAGTATTACCTAGCATACATATTTTAAGTACGCGCTGTATCTAACTGTTTTTGTGGTGTTACTATTTTGGCGCTCCGTCTACTTGGATCTACCTACACAATAACTAGGTCTAACCTAGTTATTGTGAAGATGGAGGATCCTGGAAGGATTCCAAAGATAGGTGATCAGGTGTTCGATGCCAACAATGAGCTCGTGGGAAAGGTTGTGGACATCATTGGTCCAGTGACATCACCATTTGCAGTTCTAAGGCCCGTAAAGCTGTCCACCCTATCGCTGCTCAAGCCCTCAGCACCACTCTTCTACAGATCTAGAAAATTGAGAGAAGCGAAGGCGGGTAGGTGACTGCAGTGAGCTGCAGTGAGCCTGTCTTCAATCAGGAGAGGGGTGAAGTTGTATGCGCTGATACTGGTGAGGTTATTGATGAGGATAGGATTTCCCTAGGGCCCGACTGGAGGGCGCACACCCATGATGAGTGGAATAGAAGGGCGCACACCAGTGCTATAACGCATACGGTCCACGACTCAGGCCTATCTACAGAGATAGACCTCTCCATTCGTGAGTACAGGGAGAAGACTAAGAATAAAAGGCTTGCCCTACTGCAGAGAAGGATTCGTGTGAATAAGAGCGAGAGGAAAATAGTTGAAGCTCTCACAAACCTTAACCAGATCTGCACACACTTTGCCCTACCTGACCAGGTAAGGGAGACGTCAGCAATGATACTGAGAAGGATTCTCCTGGTGCTTCAGCCAAAGGCTAATAAGCTGCAGACACTAGCAGCTGCATCAATAGTGCTAGCAGCCAGAAAACACGGGGTGCCAATTAGAATTAGGGAGGTTATATCCAGGTTTGGTATAGATGAAGAGGAGTACTGGAGGCTCATATCGGAGGTATACAATAAAGTGAAGCTGGATGAGTTTAAGGTGTACGTTGATCCACGCAAGTTCCTTCCACAGATAGTATCCAATCTGAATCTGAGCCACCAGGTCTACATGCTATCAGCCAGACTGATTGACGTTCTTAAGAGAAATGGTTTGACGGAGGGTAAAGATCCTGCCGGCATAGCTGCCGCAGCTGTGTATATAGCATCCATCATACTCGATGAGAAGAAGACGCAGAAGCAGGTAGCACAGGCGGCAAACGTTACAGAGGTAACTATAAGGAATAGATATAGAGATATACTGGACAAAGTGTCGATAACAGTACGCATATAGGTGCGGCAGTGGGGTGCGATTTTTAGTAACTCTAAACCACCACCCTAAGATGTGGAGAGGGTGCTCCTCCTTGGAGTCAAGGCCCCAGTGGGTGAGCTCTGTCCATTAGAAACCTTGTGAGGTATGGGCACTTTAGTGGGCTGTACGACCTACCCTCACCACACATGTACAGATTCCTGCACCCGTGGCAGGGAATTAAAAGAACCTCCTGGTTAGGTACCCGCTCCCCCTCAACCTGATCGCGTTGCTCAACTGCCTGTAGCAGGTATGATGGCTGTCCATTGCCATCCACAGCCACCCTTCTGACCAATCTAGCCCGGGTCAGCTTGTTTACAATTGTAGATAGCTTTCTGGGCTGTATGTCTCTGAGCTCAGCCCTCTCCCTCAGTTTAGACTGGAGTATTCCTCCGGAGCTCCTCGTCTCCTGCTTAATAATGTTGTAAACAAGGCTCTCCTCATCACTGAGATGGGTGGGGCTTTCCATGATGGTGACCCTGCACCGTAGCCGCAGTTTTGCCTCAGTAGGTATACTCTCTGTAGGCTAATAAGGGTGCATGCATTATAGCTGTAGGGCCTAGCTGCATCAACTGGTAGAGAATCCAGCCAGCAGACTCAAACCACCGCTGGTGCTGCACCAACAGGATAGCCAGTAGCATGAACTACTCCACGCCGCTGGTTCTGCAGCTGGGCGTTTCACTTCTTACACACTCAACCACATCCTCCACTGGAGCATCGGTCACCACACCATCGCTGTATGTGAAGCTCCTAGCTGCTGCAAACCCCTTCTGCAGAAGGCACTCTACAACTCTCCAGACAGGTGGGGGGTTCACCTTAACAGCTCTGGCAACAAATGTGAGCCTTGTGGTCAGTGTGTTTGAATTCGAAGCTCTGTAGATGCCCTCCAGCAGCACTCTAGAGCTCTCTCTCAACCAGTGCATCTCGCTGCTGGCCTTCAGGACACCCCCAAGGTAATCCCTATTCGATATAGGGCACACCCACACAGGGTACACAGGCTTCAGCCTTTCCCCACATACCGGACAGTGGGTGGATCCGCTCCAGCTATCCTCTGTAGGCCGCATCTGGTGGTAGCTGCAGTTGATGCAGCACCACAGAGCTCCTAGACACTTACCGAGAATCTCACTAGCCATTGTACCTCCTCTAGACACCCTGGAGTAGATCCTTACGTAGTGGCTCGTAACATAGGACAGCAGAGGCTCGATGTATCTATCATAAACAGCTGCTGTCCTTGCTACAAATGATAGCAGGGCTCTTACTGCTACATCCTTAGACTGCAGCACCTTGCTACCCACCACGCCGTACCTTCTCAGCAGCTTGCTCCTGTACCTACCCTCGAGAACAGCCAGATCCGTTGCAGTTAGTGCAACCACACCGTACCTCTTAACACTATCTACAGCAGCATTTATGAAGGGCGTGGGGCTGCCAAAGGGATCCACATCTATGTAACCTAGAGCTACACCCTCCCTCCTAGCGAGCCTGTACATAAGCTCATTAGCATCTGCGTGCACCACTACCACGTCCTCCCCCAAGTTGTTCAACTTTACATTGAGCTCCATAATCCTCACAGCATCTAGGGATAGGTCACCCATGTATATACCTGTCCCCCTCGGCACTCCAGCCTCAAGAGCTATCCTTATCCCCCTTACCCCGGTAGCTGCAAGCGGATCCACTATAGCTGTGGATCCACCCCTGCTTAGCTCCTCCCTCAGGAGTGCCACACATATGTCTCTATTCTCAATCATCCTAGGGTTGTAGAACACCGGTGCCCATGAAGGTTCGTAGAGCCCATCCTCCCTCCTATACAGATTGGGATCAGGAATGCATATCTTGGCAAGCCCTTCAACAGCCTGTATGTAACCACTGGGGCAGTTCATTTCTCAGTCAAATTAGCATCGCTTCGTCCCTGTATAAATTTCTTAACTATCTCCCTGTGTATGTACCCCCTATTCACCTCAGTAATGTTCACAATCTCAAACCCTCTCCTCCTAAGCAAGGCAGAAACCTCAGCACCACCAAGGCTTCTGTGAACCACAACAACACCTCTCACCGCAGTCTCTAGAGCCCTTAAGATCTCCAGGCGCAGCCTGTCTATCAGTAGCTCCATTGGCCCCACCTCATCTATCCCTAGAACGCCCCTCTCCCCAGGGTCCCTCGATAGTGATGCCAAGCCCACTCTCTCAGCCTCACCCTCTATCACTATGTACCTACCCACCCTCCTCCTGCAGGTCCAGTAGCCCATCTGCTGAGCCCTTGAAGCCTCCAGCGCCAGCCAGCCGGACTCCCCACTCGCAATGTCCACTATCCTAAACCCTATCCTCCTCCCCCGCTCTCTCACCTCAGGGCAGTAGAAGCCGTACACACTGTACCCTAGGGAGGACAGCTCCTCTACAATCTTCATGAAAACAGTACTCTTACCTACACCCGGCCTACCAGTTAGTGCAACCAGGGCTATCCTATCCACCTATCTCCTCAGCGATTTGGCCAGCTCCCTTGCAAAACCCTCTATATCTGATACCACCCTAACCTCCCCGATGTCCTCCGCAATGTCTATACTCTCCCTACTATGGCTACCATCTATAACGGATATCGCCAGCCCATTGAATGTGCTTGCAAGAGACTTGTTATCCCTACACTTCAGCTCTACTGAAGGGCTGCTATACCTGCCGTTTATGTAGGTCATGAACACCCTTACATCGCTGAGCTGTAGAAGCAGATCCGTAGGTATTGTATCGAACACCTCTACATCCGCCCCAAGATCTGAGAGCTTTAGCGCCAGCTTATACCTCCTATCACCAGACTCCACCTCCCTGTACCTCTCACGGGTATAGAGTCTGCGCTCCGACCTCACTATTCTATCCCTAAATATATCAACACTCCTCAGAACCTCTTCAAATAGCGCTCCAAACAGCTCCATAAATCTGTACGCCCTCTCAGCAGACATGTCCATCTCACCCTCCTCGTACTTCTGAAGCGCTTTTGACGATATCCCAGCACTCTGAGCTAGCTCGTGGAGGCTGTAGCCCATCTTCGTCCTAAGTCTCTGCAGCTTCCTCCCATTTATCTTCACATAGTACATGCCGCTGTACTCGTATATGTACACCCTTTCACCACTCGTGACGCTGTCCAGCGTCTCCCTAGAGACTATGCCAACCCTATCTCTGATGTAGAGAACGTCATCCAAAGTCTTTTCACTGTTGAATCTATCCGCAATTATTAGAGCATTCACATTCAGTGCTCTGCTTAGCTTCTTGAGCTCCTGGAACACCCTATCCTTACTGGACACCCTCCTCTCTATCTTTAGGAGGATCTTATCCCTATCGTACATAGCTATGTAGTCAACACTCTTCTTCTCCCCAACTGGAAAAGACACTTTGTGCAGAATTCTCACACCAGAGTTTAGTAGAGGGTATAGTAGAGAGTCCTTCTCGTCTACAATC
Organism: Ignisphaera sp.; assembly: GCA_025058535.1. GTDB lineage: Archaea > Thermoproteota > Thermoprotei_A > Sulfolobales > Ignisphaeraceae > Ignisphaera. Next base: position 19,622 of record JANXEL010000027.1, read on the forward strand.
CTCTCACTTGTGTTTTCCACACCCTCCGCATCTCTAGAGGGCATCTACTATACCCATTCCACATATGTTGTGTGGTTCCGAAGCTCAAAAGCTTTCCTGTCTAGAGATCAAGCCTCTCTAAACTCTGGAAACCTATCTCCTGCGGTAGACTGCATAGATCATTGCGTGGTCTCTATCAAATGGCTCCAGGTGGACCACGTCTACTATCTCAAACCCTCTCGACCTCAGCACATCCATCTCGTGTCTGTACACATCACTGGGCTCTGCTGTAACATCTATACTCCTAGCCTTTATTGCAAGCAGCAGCCAGCCTCCATCTCTGAGGAACATATCGGCGTTATCTGCAACAATGGAGGCCTGCTCAGGCTGGGCAACATCTGCGTAGAGCCCATCCACCTCCTCAACTATGAATCTGTACCTCCTCGGCACCCTTGCATCCTCCAGAATCGGTATTACATTCCTCCTATCATCCGCTACAACTATGAGCTCCCTCATAACCCTTGGGGCAAACTCAACAGCGTATATCCTACCCATCAGCCCAACTATGTCCGATACGTGGCTGACGGTCGTACCCGAGCCCGCCCCTAGGTAGAGGATTTTCTGAGCCTCCTTTACAGGGAGCTCCCTCAACCCCTTAACTAAGGCTGCTGCTAGCTTACTTCTGTAAGCATTCCACTCCCTGTACTCAGCATCCCCTACCCTAAACAGGTGCTCACCGTATACCCTCTTACCCGGGGTGAGGTTTCTGGTTGCTAGTCTCGTGCTGCCATCCTCCAGCTCTACAACGTATACCCCCCTGTACCTATCGTGCTCATAGAGTCTAGCCACAGATGTATAGGACACCCTACTGCGCACCTCTGTATACGCCGTGCTGTAGATGGATTATAAGTGTGTATAGCACTGTGGCTGCACCTTCTACCTCTTCTCCCTTTTACCTTCCCTACGGGTTGGCTTAGGCTCCCTCGCTTCCCTCTTTGGAGGCTTTGGATACAGCTGCTTGACCTCCTCAATCCTCTCCATAAGCTTACCTCTGAGTTCATCACCGACATACCTACCTGTGAAGAAATCTATTCTAGCTGCTATTGATAGCTTTGTGGCCAGCGCTCTCGATATCTTACCCCTCTGCCACCTAGGCGCCTTTCTAATATCAGAGAACTGGAATATGACACCGTGCTTCGGAGGCCTACCCCCAGTTCTCAAAGCTCTAAACAGAGCCTTCTCAGCACCCAGCACCTGCACAGTACTTGCAGGAAGCTTCGCAAGCTCCTCAAGGCTTCCCGCAAGGCTTAGAAGCCTCGCCCCAAGTAGAGGGCCTACCAGAGCTGTTATGTTCGGTGCTACCTCCTTCATAACGTGAGTTATGTAGCCTGTTAGCTTCTCCCTAAGCTCGTAGAGCTCCAGCCATATGTTTGCAACTGTCCGGATTATCGACATATCCATCTCAGATAGGTCTGCACCTATACTCTTCCTAGCGGTATCGAATACCCTCTTAGCCCTACCCTCCGAAATGCCCAGCTTAGACAGCGTGTCCACATCCATAGCCTCCCTGAACCCTATATTTGCAACAATCTTAACGTACTCATCGTGCTCCTTGGACAGGTCGTCGAGCTCTGGAAAGTGCACACTGTACCACTCCCTTAGCCTAGTTGCAAGTAGATTTAGAGTCTTGTCAATGTCATCTATGGCTCTGATTGCCTGAACAGCTAGGAGATCCCTCTTCTGCGCATACCTCCTGAGCTTCCTCCTCGTAAACTCCAGGGATACAGAGTGCATGTACTCTAGAAACTCCTGAGCATCCTTAAACAGCCCGAGCCTAACGGCCAGCTCCGGTAGCTCTCTACGCAATCTATATACAGGCTCACCCGCTATGGCAATATCTGTTGAAAAGCCCCTCTGGGCAAACTCCCTAGCTATATCAGGATCCTCAAAAACCAGTGTTACTCTCCCAACATCAACCTTTGCCTTTAGAGCCTCTACCAGCTGCAGGAGTGAGCTGCTTGCCCTTCCCTCAGCAAGAGGTATGAGCTCCTCTACAATCCTACCTACATCCCTTGGGTACAGCACTTTCTCAACTATCTCCCCAGCCTCATTCAGCGCAAATACACCTAAAGCTGTATCAGCTATAAATATCCTACCACTCATCACACTACACCTGTAGAGAGAATACAGCTGGAGAAATATAAACTATACTAGTTCAATATGGAGCCAGCTCTGCAAAGGTTTAAAAACCTCCACACCCTATAGAGTAAACAAAAAGGTGCTCTGCATGCCGTCCCACGGCTCACTTACAAAAGCTGGAAAAGTGAGAAGCCAGACTCCAAAGATAGCCCCGAGGCCAAAGAGGAACCTCGTACCACGTATAAGAAACAGGCGTGAGTACTGGATAACTCAGAGAAAGGCCCAGGGTCTGCCAATCCCTGTGGTAGTGCCACCATCATCCGTACCGAGGAAATCTAAGAGCTAGCCAGGATGGAACACCACACTTCTCAATCAGCCAAGCCCACCCCAGATCCCTAACCTGTACCCCAGCAGCAGGAGCTTCCTAGGACGCCCTCAAGAGAAAGGTGTGCACACAGCTGTGTGCACTCACAGATCGAGTCCTCAATACATGACCCTAGAAATGGAGTTTCTCTAAACATCTTGAGCACCGCGGAGCTCCACTGGATCAGGTGCTTTAGATAGATGGTCATCCTGCTGTGCAGAACCACTTCTACATCCCAACAGGGTATGGATTGGCGGAGGCCTTACTTAATGGGTCTCCAGCGCAGCTCAGAGTGGAGCTGCTGGTGGGGCCGGTCTCTATCTGGTAGCGGGGGGTGGAGTCCCCCGGACAGCCTCTGGAGCTGTCCGTTTTGAACCACCGACCTCGGGGTTATGAGCCCCGCGGGCTACCAGGCTGCCCTACCCCGCTATCTCACGGCCCCAATCTATAGAGCTGCTGCTTCTGGGCTTTTAGGCTTTTTGCCATATTGCCCAGATGTGCTTTAATATAGACTTATATTCTGTGCTTTAGAGGATTCTCCTTGATAAAGCTTGGTGTAGTGTGTATGAGCCAGAGCAGCATACCTGTTGATACCGCTCACAAGATTTTAGCTGAGGCTCTGGGTCAGGTGGTGCTCATTAGGCTTAGAGGCGGCAAGGTTGTGAGGGGTAGGCTAAAGAGCTACGACATACACCTAAACATAGTGCTTGACGATGCTGAGGAGGAGGCTATCGATGGTAGCTGGAGGAAGCTGGGCACAGTGCTTATAAGGGGGGAGAACATAGTTGTGATATCACCATCATAGCGGGTGACGCTCGGTGAAGGGCACACCATCGATGGGTAAGAGGGGCAGGAATGTAACCCACATCAAGTGTAGAAGGTGTGGTAGAGTTGCGTACAATGTGGCAAAGGGCTACTGCGCAGCATGTGGATACGGTAGATCCAGCAAGATGAGGAGGTACAGCTGGCAGAACAAGAAGTACAATAGGGTTAGAATCAGGTAGACAGAGAAACAGAGGCTGCATTCAAAGCGGCAGAAAACCGCTCCCCCAACGCAGAATAGCTATAGATCCTTCTAGAAGCAGAAGGTTTGCCCTCAGCCCCTATACGGTTGATAGGTAGCTGAAATCCGCACAGCTGCAGCTTTATTGCCTTCACCCTTTCAGATTCCATCCCATTGTGTTTGAGAAAGCCTCACGAGATGCGGTGAGAGGTAGGCTCTACAGAGGCTGGCTAAGAATTTAGCTGAATGACCGCACCACCTTTGCAAAGCCTGCTAGAGAGTGGGGGTGTAGAGTAGTGCGGTGGATCCAGATAATGGAAAAAAACTTATAAACTTTGCATCACCTACTAGCCTCTCCACAAGCACAGCTGCTGTGTGGTTGCAATGGGCGTGTTTCAGGGTGGCGATCTTAGAAAGATATCCGGTGGACGGAAACGTCGGAGTAGAAAGCCTAGAAAGCACGAGATTGGGAGCTATCCCACAGAGACAAAGCTGTCCTCTGCTGATGTGAGAGATGTTGAGCGGGTCTATGGAGGAAGCACGAAGGTTAGACTCAGATACGCAGCGTATGCAAACATACTGAATCCGAAGACAGGGCAGTTCACCAAAGCCAGAATCACCGGTATTCTCGAGACACCTGCAAACAGGGAGTACGTGAGGAGGGGGATAATAGTTAGAGGAACGATGATACAGACTGAGGCTGGAAAGGCAAGAGTTGTCTCAAGACCGTCTCAGGATGGCGTTGTCAACGCCATACTACTCGAGGAGGCGCCTGGGTAGAGAAGAGCGCTATGGATAGAAGCTACAGAATTTGGCCCCACTACCTCGACTGTACAGCTTCTAGAGGCAGTGGTAGAAAAGTTCCTAGGACTCTGTGTCTCGATCGACCATCCATAGACTTGATTCTGGATGTGTGTAGAGCGCTGAACTTAAGGTGCCAGCGTATAGAGGGTAAGAAGCACCCCAGGCACTGGTTTAGGTACACAGGGCTTGTAGCTGTGGAGTACAGTGGTAGGAAGGGTGAGCTGATTAAGCTAATAGCTAGGAGTGCTAGGGAGAGGCACCGGCTGCGCTAGCATCTGAACTCCGTCTTCCACCCTTTCTACGCTCCTGCCTCGGCCTTTCAATAGCCACCATCCTAACGCCCACGCCAAAGAGCTTCCTAACCACAGAGTCTAGAAACTTTACATAGCTCCCCCTCTGACCAACGGCGGCACCTACAGCATCTTCGTACACCTTTATCTGGAGGTTTGGCCCAGCAAAGTCGACCTCCTTCACGTGCTTCCATATCCAGGAGGTTGGGTGTAGCGCTCTCACAATATCCCTAAAATCGAGATTCAGCTCCACTCCACGCAGCTTTACGTTCAGCTCTTTCTCAGCGGCATTTATCCTCTCCCCACCCTTGCCAACGAGCCTACCCATGTGCCCCTGCTTAACAACTATCAGAGCATCGGGTACGTGTTCTGAGGATAGCTCGAAGCTCCTCTTAGTGGGAGCTATATCCACAACTGTCACAATGTCAGCATCTGGTGCCTTGAGCTTCACAGCATCGTAGACCCTCCTCTCCTCGTCGGATAGCTGTCTGGATCTGAGCCTGTACTCAACAAGGAATCTGAGCCCCCTCTTAGCACCCTCCCTAACTATATCCCTTATGCCGAGGTCAACAACCTTCGACTTCTCCTCGCTCATCAGAACCTCCCTAATCAAGGCTGCAGGATCGTGGCTAACCTCCTTGAGCGCCTGGAAGACAGGGTCTCCAGCAACTATGAACCTACTGTTTCGCCCAACTCTAACAATAGCCTCTATAATGCTCTCAGGCTTCATAACCTGTATGTCGTCTAGGAACACTATGGAGTTGTCGAATGTCCTCCCCCTAAGGTAGTGGGGATCTGCAAACACTATCTTGTTTCCAGCGATCATGGATTCAATGCTGCTCCACTCTATAAATGGCTGAACCACATCCTGTAGGTAGCTCCTCATTGTGTCCACAAACGCTGCTGGTGATCTGGCCACGGTAATCTCCTCGCCGGTAACGACATCAACTATTGGTCTAACGATCACAAACCTGCTGTAGTCGCCAGAGGCAACGCTGCTAATGCCGTACACCAGGCTGAATAGGGACTTGCCCGTGCCGGTTGGGCCGAAGAACCCTACAACCTCTAGACTCCTGTCTGTGAGAGCCTTTGCCATGTCCTCCTGACCCTGTGTAAGTGGCTTTAGCCTGTCCCAAACGCTACTCACGTGTGCAACACCTTGTTAGCTACCCACTGCCTAGGGCACTGCTATATCTCAAGCTCTTTAAAAGCTTTAAGCAGTCTCCCCAGTCTATTCTTTCCCTCAGCCAGAATGCTGTTGGCAATTCCAACTACGTGCTGAAGGCTGACCACAGTAGTGTGGTCTCCATCCTTCAGCAGAAATGGTGTCCAGACTCCGCTGACAGCCTCAACAACCACCCCAGCGCTGGTGATGGATATTACGCCACTGTGCTTGAACCCGGACTCCCTGAGGGCTGTGAAGAGCTTCTGCACATCCTCTAGGGATGCTAGGATGAAGTGTATAATTGGACCGCTCACAACCAGCCAGTACCTGTGGATGGGTCTGGATGCAATGATGGGCTCAATCTCCGAGGGATCCACAGGCTCGTGCTTCTTGAAGAGCACGTAGGCCTCATCTCTAAGCCATGGGTATGCAGCATCTACAATGGTTATCCTCCCACTGCACGAACTCGTCGTGAAAATTCTCTTCTTCGAGAAGACGAGCCTTATGAGTTCCACCACATCCCTATCGACGTAGCCAACCTCTATATCCTCGAGAAACCTTCTGTACGCCTCATCCCTCCTCCTAGACCACTCAGCAGCATCAACAAGATGCATGGCGCTAACCTGGATTCACCACTCTCGAGAGCTCCTCCCTAACTATAGCGGCAACAACCTTCCCATCCACACGGCCCCTCAGATCAGCCATAACCCTGCCCATTATGTACTGGAAGGCCCTGTCGCCCCTCCTCAGAACCTCTTCCCTACTCTCCTCTATCCTAGCCCTCACAACCCTGCGAACCTCCTCCTCACCGACTCTGCGCCTTGACAGCAGCGATGTGTATGCTTGGTAGTCTATGGATGGGTTCTGGTAGAGGGTGGCTATAGCCACCTTAATCGAGTCCTTATCCAGGCCGAGCTCCTTCACAGCTCTCGCGAGCATGTGTATGTGCCTATCCTCGAGAGCTTCTAAATACACACCCTCCCTCCTGAGCTCCCCAGCTAGGGATGTGAATACAGCTGCCATGAGCCTCGGATCAACACCGTACACATCAACCACCTCCTCGTAGATGCTGAGGTACTCGCTCTGTATGAGCTGATGGGCGAGCTCCTGGCTCAGCGAGTAGAGCTTTACAAGCCTCTGGATCTTCTCATCAACGGTGACCGGGGTGTACCTCGAAGCCTCGCTGAGGAGATCATTGTCAACCCTCATTGGTGGGACATCGGTCTCAGGGTACATTCTAGCTGCACCAGGCTGTGGCCTTAGGTAGCGTGTAGTGCCATCCTCGTTCGCCCCTCGGGTCTCTCTAGGGATGCCGGCAAGAGCATCGATGCAGCGGTTCTTAACAGCCTCCAGAGCCCTTAGAGCCCTCTCAGCAGTGTCGACAACCACAACAAATGCATCCAGCTCACCAACCTCCAGAGCCCTGGATATATCCCTAACCACATCCTCACCAATTCCGTACCCGGGCAGCTCATCGCTGTGCACAATACCCCTCACACCTGCCCACTGCCTAGCATAGTCCGCCAGCTCCGTACCGAAGCGGCGGTTGTGCTGAAGCTCAACACCCAGTATGCCGGAGAACTTTGGAAGCCTTACAGCATAGGCTCTACCACCACTCTTTACAACCTCAGAGACAAACCTACTCCCACTGCTGGCAACTATGCTGGTTACATCAACAGGTCTCTGCGCAGCTATCTCATTAGCAGTGGCACCTCTTCTACCAAGCTCCTCCTGTATCATCTTAAGGCCAACCAGCCTCCTCACCTCCTCCTCTACCACCCTCGGTATGAGCTCAAGCCTCTGCACCCCCTTAACCTCAATCTTTGGAGATCCCTCTATGGATAGGTTGAGGTCCTGCCTAATGGTCCCAATGCCCCTCTTAACCCTACCCGTCAGCCTCAGGGTAAGGCCTATCTTCTCAGCAACACGTCTAGCCTGCTGAGGAGATCTTATATCGGGAGCTGTTGAGATCTCTATTAGCGGAACACCAAGCCTATCTAAGCTGTAGGTAGCAGTACCACCACCCTCAGAGATCTTCCTCGCTGCATCCTCCTCAACAGCTACTGTCTGTACACCTACAACCCCCTCATCATCAACGATGTAGCCTCCCAGTGCAACTATAGCTGTTCTCTGAAAACCTGTGGTGTTGGATCCATCTATAACAATCTTCCTCATCACGTGAATCTCATCAACAACCACAGAGTTCAGCGCACGTGCAATGGCTATGGCTATGGCTAGAGCCTCTCTGTTTAGTGGGTGGGGAGGCTCCTCATCAAGCTCAACAAGGCAGGAGGAGGTTGCAGGAGCTATGTACTCAAAAAGTCTCTGCCTCTGAAACTCAAAAGCAGCTGCAGCATCAACCTCACCAAGCTCACTCTTAGCAGCTCTCAAAAACC
>JANXEL010000065.1 GCA_025058535.1 Ignisphaera sp.
GAAGAGCCCCTATGGAATTGTGAAGATAGAGAATGGATACATCAAAGAATTTCTTGAAAAACCAATAATTGACTATATGATAAATGCAGGTGTATATGCTATGAGATCAACTATTTTTAGATATCTACCTGAAAAGGGTGACATAGAAGTAACAACATTTCCATTATTAGCAAAGCAACGCATCCTTAAGGGGTACGTGTTCAACCGAGTATTCTGGAAATCCATAGATACTATAAAAGATCTAGAGGAGTGTGAGGATTCTCTAAGAACACTGTACCCTGACTATTGTGGAGCAGCATCATCTAGATAATGAATCACTGCTAGGCCGGTAGCAGAGTCAATAGCATCAAATAAACATCTCTATAATTCATTGCGTGCCAAAGGCTTTTCTATTTCTTAGTCGCAGGATATCCACCTCCCTTTTTCCAAATACCCAGCTCACTCAGCACGTAATTGACAGGAAAGCCGATTATGATGCCCAGCAACTGTGAGAGTATAGGGTTTGTCGAAGTACCATAGAATATAATATTTGCTGTAATAAGTTGGGTTAGGAGACTAGGTAGTATCGTGGTGTGAAATAGTACTAGCCTTTTATAGGGATGCCCTACACGTCTATCTTTGAACGTCCAGATTTCGTGCATAATGAAATTTGAGAGGGTGCTCGCCTCTATGGCTATACCACTTCCTAATACGAATAATCCTGAGGCCAGTGCTGGGAGATAGTAGTTAAAGAATGCTATTACGCAAAGATTTACTAGAGTGCCTATGGCACCAACGATTCCAAATTTTATGGGCCTCCAACCACATAAATTAAGTACGTGCAGGATGTATGCTATAATTGTCTTCATTCTAAGCTTACTCTTGCCGTATAATCTGCCTCTAAATATATAGGGCACTTCAGTTACTATGGAGGGACTGCCCCTCTCTAAAATCTCTAAGAGAACCTTGAATCCCATTGGATTCATCTTGCTTAGATTCTTAGCAACAATACTTCGCTTAACCATGAAGAATCCTGACATAGGGTCGGATATCCTCCTAGTACTAGGCAATAGTAGTTTGGCTATTAGTGTGGCCCCCCTGGACACTATAAGCCGCAATGCAGACCATCCTTCAACACCTCCGCCCTTCTTGTATCTAGATGCTATAACAACATCTGCGTTTTCGTTTATAGTGCTTTTGATCATTTCGTCTATATACCTTGGTGGGTGTTGAAGATCAGCATCCATAACTGCAACGTACTCCTTGTTAGAAAAAAGGATGCCATCTATTATCGCTGTTGAGAGGCCTTTAAGGTTTATCCTCCTCACAACAACGTCGCTGCAATTGATTTTATTTAGAGCTTTCAACCATGTTCCATCGGGGCTATCATCATCTACTATTACAATATCGTATTCGACTGCGGATGTGACTTCCTCTCTTATTTCATTTATGAGGGGTTCGATGTTTTCTTTTTCATTATATGTTGGGATTACAATACTCAGCTGAAAATCTTCTACTTTCACTCGTGGCTCACCATAGCACTTTCTGCTGGCTGCTAACCTCGATGATATGATCGTTGAAATGGAGGTAGAGTTGTGAGTGTGTGAGTATCCTTTTAACCCTATTTAGAAACTCCTCATCATCATCGTGCACTTCTAAAATTGTGTAACCATTTGAGAGGATCCTCTCTATAATCTCCATCTTGAAAATACAGCTCTTCCTATAGTCACTGTTAGATCTCATGTATATATGCCTTATCTTGCTTATTGGGACACCTATTGACTGAAGTTGAGATAGAGTTGTCTTCCGTAAGCGGCTAGGTCTACCAGTTAATAGAATTATGGCACCTTTACCCATTCTATCTAATAGTGTATCCACACCTATCTTTCTAGGCTTATCAAATTGGAGAAGTTCCTCAGAAAAGAAGTATTGCCAGAATAGTGAGGAATTTCCATTGGATAATCTTTCAGCAATTGCAGTGCGCTGAGATACGTCAAGGAGCACGCCATCGATATCGAATATGTAAGTGGAGTCTACACTCATCTCTTATAACCAGTGACTAGAGTATTCTATAGGGTTGTTTTAAGCGCTGATGATGCATAGATGAAAAATGTCAAGCATAAATATTTTAATCAACAGCTCTATAATTATTTTATCTAAATTAATTGAAATACTTGGCGCTATCCACAAAATGTAGAGGTTGGTATGCCTGATCTATTAGAGAGTTTGATGAGGGAATTTTAATGTATATTAATTAACGTTCAGTAGAACCGGGTGCATCATTGGAATTCTTCAGGGCTCAGCTGCTTCATCACCATGTCTAACAGCACCGTCACCAATACTAATCTTAGTTTAGCTATAAGCTTTTTAGGATAGCTCTCCCTAGCTATACAGAGGAGCTTATAGGACTTGTGCTCCTATGATCCTTGGGAGAGCTGCGAGGGCAACACCCTGAGCATAAGTCTAGAGTAGAAGATTTGTGCTGCTCTGAGCCTGACCACTATCCACGCACGAATGCATTAGATTGAGATACGCAAATCTCCGTGAATGAAGCAAAGCCCTTTACTGCAAGTGATAGGCACACTGGAGACGGACCTCCAGAAACAAATGGCCAGCTTTGATGGGGTCTGATAGTGGCGTGATATTGCCATCCCATTGCTGAATGCGCATGAGCTTGGAGCCTTTATATCTCAGATCAGATTCATCCAAAGAGCCACTTCTCTTCATATAAATCACATTTGGTGGGGTAGCGCATCCAATTATTGATGTTAGTTACCTCATTGCTATGCCTTGAGGAATGCAGATGAAGTTGTGCTGAACCAATGGACTCTGATTCAAATCCGTTAACAATTCTACAGGTAGGCTGTGAGCCCTGGTTCTCCCACTAGGGTGCTATAGCACTGACTTCCTATCGAAACTTTATCCTTTCTGCACCCACTTCTAAGACAGTCTATTCCGTAAGCACTGTTATTGACAAACCTACTTGAAGTTTTCAGCTACGTTACACACTCCATAAATGTGATTCTGCAAGTTGCTAATGACTAAACTATATATATATCCTATGAAGTAGAGGTAACCCATATTAAAGGCTTTTAGAGGCAGTTTATTGAAATTAATACTGGATTGGAGGAGTAGAGAGCTGGAGATCGAATGTAATGTAGAGCAATTTGCGGGTGGGGTGCCAGATCATGGGTAAAGAATTTAGATATCTAAGAATTGATGAATGCCTAGGAAATTTAGTTGAGAAGACAAACATTGTTATTGGCGTCACTACTGTTGACACTATTGATGCACTGGGCAGAATTGCATATGATGAAATTGTATCCCCTATAGATATTCCGCCCTACGATCGAAGTGCAGTAGATGGGTATGCTGTATGCAGTGAGGCCACTACATCAGCATCTCCGAATAACCCTATCCCATTAATTTTAAGGAGCAGAGGTGATGGAATTAGCTGTGGTGAGGCCGTCCCTATCTCTACCGGTGATAGAGTGCCCCTGGGAGCGGATGCTGTTGTAATGCTTGAGGATACCTTTGTTGACAACTCTAAAAACGTAGTTCTTATCACACGTCCGGTTCCAAAATATGCGAACATTTCGAGAGTTGGTGAGGATCTTAAAAGCGGAGATGTTGTGGTTGAGAGGGGGAGATTGGTGAGGCCTTGGCACATAGCAGCCATGGCGGCTATAGGGCTAGATAGGGTTCGTGTGTACAGGGAGGTTGAAATTGGTGTAATAACGATAGGGTCGGAGTTGAGGAGCGGCAGTGTAGATGTGTATAGTGAAGGAGGGGTAATAGATGTTACATCCAAATTGGTCATAGGGTCGTTGAGAGAATACAGGTTTATAAAACCTAGGTGGTACGGTATTGTTGAAGATGATGCCAAGAGTATAGCCTTAGTAATCCAGCGTGCTGCCGCTGAAAACGACATAGTTATAACTAGTGGAGGAACTGGTCCAAGTGATCGTGATTTAACATTTAATGCGCTAAGCCTTCTTGGAAAGGAGAGAAAGGTAGATGTAATTTCAAGAGGTATAGCTATGAGACCTGGCAGACCAACTAGCATTGCTGTTATCGATGGTAAACCGCTATTTATGTTATCAGGATACCCAGTTGCAGCATACATATCATTGAGGGTGCTGGTGCTACAATTCATAGTAAAGCTCTTGGGTATAAGGGGTGCCGAACCTATAGAAGTGCCAGCTGTATTGAGTAGAAGGGTGGTTGGAAGCGTTGGTTACGATGTAATTGCAAGGATGAAAGCATATAGATGCGGAAACGATCTTTGTGCAGAGCCTATGGCTCTCCATGGCTCAGGTGTGCTGAGAACATTGCTTGATTCAAATGCCTTACTGCATATAAGACAAGATTTAGAGGGATTCGATAGAGGTGAAAGGGTCTGGATTCAGATTCTCTAGCAACTTCAAATAGAAAGATATTTCACAGGCTCATATCCATAGATGAAACCCTGGATATTCTAGATAGAGAAGGGGTATTGAAACCTATAGGAGTAGAAGAGGTTAGAGTTGAAGACTCGCTGGGAAGGGTGTTGGCTGAGGACATCTATGCACCCATTGATTATCCACCATTCGATAGATCTGAGGTTGATGGGTATGCCATTTCACTCAGATCGGTTGAAGGCGTAGATGAGCTACATCCAGCAGAATTAAGGATTATTGGGAAGATTTCTGTTGGAGAGAAACCCAATGTGAATATCAGTATTGGTGAAGCAGTAGAGATAGATACTGGAGCTATGATACCTAGGGGGGCTGACGGTGTTGTAATGGAGGAGTACACTGATAGAATCAACCAGGGTAGAGTGAGGGTATACAGAGGGATATACCCAGGTGAGAATGTAGCGCATGCAGGAAGCGATATATCATTGGGGGAGCTGGTCATACCCAGAGGTACAAGGGTATCATTTACCGAGATAGGAGTTCTTGCAACTTTAGGAATAGATAAAATAAAGGTATTTAAAACACCGAGAATTCTTGTGATATCAACTGGCAATGAGCTTATCGAACCTGGTAAGGAATTAGAGCCAGGAAAACTATACGATACAAACGGATACATCATAGCAGCCCTCCTTAAATCAATGGGTCTTAAAGTTGCACTGTACGGCATTGTTAAGGACGAGGAAGAGACACTCTACAGGGTTATATCAGATAAGATTGATGAATATGATATAGTAGTGACCAGCGGTGGCACATCTGCCGGTAATAAGGATGTGGTATACAGAGTGTTTAACATGTTAGGTAGGGTTGTAGTTCACGGTCTCAAGGTAAAGCCTGGTAAGCCAACGGTTATAGCAATTTCACATAGTGGTAAATTACTCGTAGGATTGCCAGGGTTTCCCCTATCATCATTAACGCACTCACTTCTTTTGCTACGTAGAATCGTAGAGAAGATTGTGGGAGCAGAATGCAGCGACAGAATGGTCAAGGCGTCCATATCAGCTAGATTCAGAAAGGATATTGGAAGGGCATGGCTTATACCAGTGGTTATGAATAGAATAGATGGAAATGTGTATGCCATACCCCTAATAGTCCCATCGGGCAGTATTTCGGTCATGATCAACGCAGATGGAATAGCTGTGCTGCCTGAGACTCTAGATGTTGTTGAGGAAGGGATGGAAGTCAACGTGCATTTAATTAGGGAGTACCATGCAAGAGAAGGGCTGGTGATGGGCAGTCATGATATTCTACTCCCGGAGATCATACATAGAATGAATCTACATAGAAGACTTGTCTATATTCCAGTAGGGTCCTATAGAGGACTAGAACTTATTGGAAAAGGATACATAGATATTGCGCCAATACATATATTTAATCCAGAGAGCAACTCATACAATATTGATGTAATTAGAAGCGATGAAACCTTGAGAAATGTAGCATTAATAGTGAGAGGCTATGGACGCAGGCTGGTGCTGGCCTTCAGAAAAGGAAATCCAAAGAACATAAAGAGTTACAGGGACATCGTTAGAGAGGATGTTAGATTTATAAACAGAAACCGTGGTTCTGGAACAAGGACATATATAGATTTTCTACTAGAGAGAGTAGCTAGAGAACTAGGGAAAGCTTTTAAGGAATTGACTAAAACTATAAATGGATACAGCTACGAAGTTTCGACGCATAATGGGGTTGCTGCTGCCATTTCCCAGGACCGTGCAGATGTTGGTATATGCATAGAGTATGCTGCCGTAAAGTACGGTCTAGACTACATACCGCTAACGATGGAGAACTACGACTTTGTGATTTTCAGGAAAAGTATTGAAAAACCAGCAATTAGGGACTTTATAACGATGTTAAAAGACAACTCTATAAAGAGTATAATACAGAGACACCCGGGCTATCAACCGTACAATGACACAGGTGAGATTATCTGCTGCTAAGTGTCCACTTAAAGTTCACACAATTTTGTTCCCTCTTGAGATCTTATCTGCGAGTCTTATGGGCTCTGGTAGTGGGGAACCGGCTTCCCAAGTGTTAAGGGCAATTCTAAGAGCATCTTCAGCAGTAACCCTATGACCTATAGAGACGTAGATTTGGCGCCCTCCTTTACTAGCAACATATCCAACCGTGGTACTGTTAACCACTATAGCTAATCTGCCTTCCACTGCTACCACCTCACCGTGTAGAAGTTTCTTTGCAACCCCTATGGTTGGCATATCTGTAACGATGCCAATATGTGTCGCTATGCCACATTTTCTTGGGTGGGCAAGTCCGTGGCCATTAACCATTATGACATCGATTTTCTTGAGTCTGGCGGCAAGCTTTTTTAGAGCATAGATCATTGCGGGCGCCTCCCTGAATGCGAGTAACCCTGGTATATATGGCACTCTAACTCGTGTGGTGGAAAGCTCTACGTCTACAACCTCCTTTCCATCTACACTGTATGCAACAGCGGCTGCTACAGCATTAGAACCGTGGTAGCTAACATCCAGACCTACAACTATATCTATGGAATCGATGTTTAGTGGCGCTACGATAACTAATTTACTTAGTGCATTCTGAGCCTTCTTGGCTCTTTCAACATCAAAAAACATTATACGGCTAATCCTCACGATATTATGATGCTCCTCTCCTTAACACCGTTTTTATCCACAGTAGCGATGTCGATACCGTCTCCAGAAACAGCATCCCTTGATATGGCTGCCTTAATCGCTTTTATGGCAACCTCGATAGCTGTGTTTAAAGGGATGTCGTTTTTGTATTCAGATTCTATTACACCTATTGCTATGGGAGCGCCTGTGCCTATTGCAGCATAATTATCCTCGATTATGGAGCCTATAGGGTCTAGAACGTATAGGTGGTAGCCCTCCTCATCGTAGCCTGCAAATATTATTTCCGATAGAAAAGGCATAAGCTTGTAGCTGTAGAGAATTGCTGATAGAAGCTTCGCGGCAGCACGAACTCTCATCTTTGAGGACAGTAGAAGCTCCCTATACATCACCTCAGCGCTCAGCACCCTACTCAAGGTTTGCATATCCGCAAAAAGTCCAGCGGCGGCTATAACCATCCTGTCTCCTATTCTAAATATCTTCTTACCAACCCTACTGACTACGTATCCACCGTAGCTTATCCTCTTTTCAGCGGCGACAACCACACCTTCGGCTGCCTTTATACCTATGGCTGTTGCTCCTATTGTTAATCTTTCATAGGCCATGCGTTAGCCACCTACACAGGTAGTATCGACTACCAGAATTTTAAAGTCTATACTACCTATCATTCTCCGGGTAGAGTAGCAGGAATTCTAATCTAATATTGGCTTAGATTAGCTTCCTCCAGTAGGGTCGTATCCGTAGAGTAGCCTAAACAGTTTTCTACCATCTTCAGTCATCATCTTAGGGCTCCATATTGTATTGAGATCTAGATGGACCTCTACCTCTCTATCTGGAAATGCATTTTTCAATGCAGTCTTAGCCTGTTCAACAATTATGTATGCTAGTGGACAGAATGGTGATGTTACGCCTAGGGTAACATCTATCTTGTTGTCTTTAATACTTACTGAGTACAGTAGTCCCAAATCGTAAATGTTTATAGGTATTTCGGGATCATATACATTCTTTAATGTTTCTACTATCTTCCTCTTTACCTCTTCTTCGCTGCTCATTTCTATGCACACTATTTGGGTTATCAATGTATTGAGTTTTTATGATTTTCCATAGTGACATCCTTATAGAGAGGATTGCATCTAATCGTTTATGAACACTACGTAGGGGTTGTTCTTAAGCCTTTTAGCGCCTCGATTGCTGCCTGATACGGATTCTCATGTCTAGTTACTGCGGAGCCTATTATCACAATTCTAGCACCATGTTCAATGAAGAGCCCTACATCCTTAGGCTTTATACCGCCTGCTACAGCTACCATAATTCCAGTACCTCCTATCTCTTCAACCTCTTTCAATAGCTGCTTTGCAGATATGCCCCTTTTTCTCTGTACATCTATACCTACGTGAACACTAACTATACCAACTCCTATATCTGCAAATCTTGAGGCTTTCTCGACTGGATTTTGCTGGTGTATGAGGTCTACTATTAGATCTATATTCAGCTCTCTACATAGGGATACAGCATCCTCTAGGACATCTTCATCCACGAAACTTAGCAGTGTAGCAGCGTGGGCACCGTGCTTTGCAAAGGGTGTAAATTCCAGTTCTATGGCATCTATAGTTTTCAGATCAGCAACTATTATTTGTTCTTTTACGACATCCTTTAATGCTGCGAGTGCCTGCAGTCCATAGCTTTTTATAAGGGGGGTTCCCAGCTCAATTACATGTACACCAGCGCTTACCACTTTTGAAGCGACGTCTAAAGCCTGCTTTAAATCTGTAAAATCTAAAGCTATTTGAAGTAAAGGCCTCCTAGAAGCCTCTTCAAATAGTTTTGCCATATATCCTCACTGTTTGAGTAGATTAATTATCTTAGCCAGCAGCTCCTTACCATCCTTCGTCCTAGGGTATGTTATCGTATCTATTGATCTTGGAAAGGGTATAGCCTTGATGTACTCTATGTACTTTTTAGGCCAATTATCAATATTGAGACCTTTCTGAGCGAGTAGAACTATGAACCATCTCTCGCTTCCAAATCCGGAACAGCCCGTCCACAGCGTTTCACCCCTATTATGCTTTATTCTAAAGGGTTCTGTAAACTTAGTGCCGTGAATTGATATGTTTCCCACCTCGATCCAATTCTTACTATCATCTCTATCACCTCTATAGGGAAGCCACGCCTCAAAATCGATTGTACCAGGTTTATCTATCTCAATAGTGCTCTCTTTCAATCCTTGAAGAGCACCAGATTGCTCGTAGAACCATGGAGTTACCCACGCCATTCTCCATTCAATATCGAGAACTTTATCCATGAAGTACTCATAGCGCTCTAGCAATTCATTTCGTATCTTTATAACATCATCCGGCCTTCCGAGCCACACAACCTCTATCCTATGAAATTCTATTAATCTCTCTATACCGTGGATTCCCCCAGACTCCCATCTATATGAGGGGCCACTCTGATCATACCACTTTATCGGTAGTGAACTGTCATCCAAAATCTCATTTTCAAAGAACCAGTAGAAAGGTTCACACTGGGCAAAACATAAGAAGTATGATGATGGTCTGAGATGTCTCTGTAGCTCTTCTGGTGGAGCTTCATTTAAAACGTACATGAGATCTATAAATTCTTCAAACTCTGAAATATCGTAGCTTCTTGGAAGTGAAGCAAAGATCATGGAGTTTATTACACCCTTTAGATGGCCGGTCTTCAATCCAACCTCTAATGGATACATTTTCGGAAATGTGGCCTCCTCAAATCCTAAGGGTTTCACAACCTCATCAATGAAAAGCCTCTTGAGCGTGTTCAACATATGTGTAAGAGGAGGTGTGTAGAGCCATTGGCCTACGGACATCCTCTTCATCCATCCAATACGCTCCAGCACATCATTTGGATCCCCCATGCTAGCTTCCACGGTCTTCTTCCCACTTCTCTTTATGAGAACCCAATGCTCTGATTTTCCACCCCACCTAGCTCTCTGTTCCTTATCCTCTATAAGTCTTAGAAGTCTGAGAAACAAAGGCTTTTTAAGGTCACTTTCATCAAGCTCCACCAGCTCTATAATGGTATGATCTCCATCACTTGCTATGCTTTTTATCAGTGGGATTTTTAGCGATATGGAGATCTTATTGTCAAGAGTAATTATCGGGTTGTGGAGATTCACCCCTCTGACTCCAATTCTATATTTCGATCCTAGACTAGTTGATAGAACATTCTTTACTCTCAGTGTGGCTTCATCTATTCTAACCTTACTTCCAGTTTCAATCTCTAATACTATCCCAGAGTCCTTAAATGTGTAAGAATTTATATGAGCAGCCTCTCTGGGATCCCTAGCACCCCTCTTAAGGTAATCCCTATTTAAGTACTCTATGAGCCCCTCAATCTCTTTCTTTACATCTTCAGATATCGTTTTATTAAACACTATCTCAATGATTCCCGTGAAGCGCATATGCACTCACATCTACTTCGTAGAGCTATAGATGGGCAAGAAAAATATAAGTGATAATGTTGCAATCAATGGATAGCTCATTGAATACGGTGTAGGAGCAACATACGGTCAATTTCAAATTTATATAAGGATAGATCATAATAATCACAGTTTCAATGCACTACCACAGCTTGATCACATTATAGATTCAGCCTCTGCTGCGCTGATTAATCTAATATTCTTTATGTAAAGATCACCTGAACTAAAACATTACACAGCATTGCATCTCTACTATTGTTGCAGATTTTTGAATTTTTAAATATAGTTTTAATTTAATAAGAGTAGATGGTGACCCACGTTGCCACTAGATAAATATGAGCTTGAGAGGTATAGTAGGCACCTGCTACTAATTGGTTTGGAAAAGCAAGAAATGTTAAAGGAATCAACAGTATTGATTGTTGGAGCGGGGGGTCTTGGATCGGTCGCATCCATGTACCTTACTTATATGGGTGTTGGTAGGATAATTATAGTTGACGATGGTACCGTAGAGCTGAATAATCTAAATAGGCAGATACTCTATAACGATAGTGATATAAACGAATACAAAGCCGTAGCAGCATGTAGAAAGCTCAGGGCACTTAATACACGGATTGTATTTGAATGTCATAAAGAGAGATTTGATGAAAATAGTGGTGAGAGGTTGGTTAGGGAAGCTGATGTAGTTATCGACGCGTTAGATAACTGGAGCTCCAGATTAATCCTAAATAATCTGTGTGTTAGAAATGGGAAACCTCTTGTGCATGGAGGCGTGGAGGGTTGGTATGGGCAGGTCACGACAATAATTCCTAAGCAGACACCATGCCTTAATTGTCTATTTGTGGGAAGAAAGATCACGGATAGAAGGAATCCGTTTCCAATAATCGGCTTCACACCAGGTATAGTGGGACTTATTGAGGTAGCGGAGGCGGTAAAGCTATTAACAAAGTTGGGCGAACTTCTTACGAACAGATTACTGCTGATTGATCTATACGCAATGGAGTTTAGAGTAATCAATATAGAAAAGAATCCTAGATGCCCAGTATGTGGAGGCGTTTAGAGCCTCCCACTATTCTACCTTAGTGCAGGAAGGCAAATATGTGCAATGGAATAGAGACCTGTATTTGAATTGGTACTGCCCCTAAAAACAGGCACTTAGTGGTTGGAATCCAACGGCACCTCCTCTACCAATCCCAATTGTTTTAGATAGCTAATTATTTTATTGAGGGTGCCCTCATCAACATCCATACCATACTCTAAGGCTATATAAAACCTTATTTCATCCATTCCAAGTGGTCTGTGCATGAGTAGTAGAGGTATGTAATGTGTAAAGAGGAATTGTATAGGCTGTTTCTCCAAGAACTCTAGCATACTTTCCAGCTCTTCCACACAACTGTACGATTTAAAGATACTTCTAAGCATGAGTACCCCTTTATCTCCCCTATACCTAAATTTTACTGAGTGTTTCTGTAGCTTCCCGCTACTGGAATTTTCCATCAATTTCAGATTCTTTAGCATCTCTATATCGGATTTAAGTTTAGCGTAACCATCAACGTATTCTCTATAACCATTGCTCAGCATTTCAACTACTTCCCTGCTCAAACTATTTGATGATAGCATATATAGGGCGGTACCTACTCCAACACCAATTCGTTTTGCTAGGAACGAATCAAACTTATCAATAGAATCTAGGTTTGTATGGTAGAATGCATCCGGCCACTGATTGATCATTATTGAAGGAATTGAAAATTGCAAGTATATGTCGTGATCGCTTCCACCATCATATGGATTTATATCAATACGGTAAGAAACTATTCGAAAGGTATTTGAGAACGATTTATTTATTGATAGAGATTCTATTAAGTACTTAATGAGCACGCTCTCGTACTCAGTGTTGCTTACAAAGATGGGGGGCCTAATTATATTTATAGTTGATTTTGTCAATTCCTGTTTTTCACCTATCATATCAAGATTTATACCGAATTCTATTCTAGATGACTGATGCGAACTCTTGCTAAGTAAGTATGGTAACGAACCATAGTATTCGGGAAACCACACAAACACGATCTTCCTATACCTCGGCAGGGCTATCACATTTCTATGCAGTGCCCTATCAAACGCCTTAGCAAGTTCTAAGAGTGTAGCTGAGCCGCTTACATTATCATTAACTGTTCCTGCTGGATGGCAGTAGTGAGCGAAAACATGCAGCTCGCTCTCGCCTTCCCCTACAGCGGCTTCTATTACGTTAATTCTTGCGCTTCCTGAATATTCCGCATCTACAAATATCCTTGCATACGGTTTTAATCCACGTTCAAGCATATTTACTATACTATGGGCATCCCTCCTTGAGATAGCAATTGCAGGAGCTTTTGCAACTGCAGCCTCCTCAGGAGCTAGGAATAGTGAAAGGTATGGTATAGCATCCTCACAGATGCCCGGCTTAAAGAATACAAAGCCTTTGGCGCCGAATCGTTGGGCAATTCTATACACGATGTGGGGGTTACCATGGGCTAAAACTATCTTATCGCTAACGTCCTTACCCCTATAGTGCAACCCTCTAGTTCCCTCACCTACGTACACGATCTCCCCTTCTATATCTCCAGGTGGGCTGTGGGCTACGGCACAAACCTTAGAATGCAGGTGGGTCAGCAAAGTCTTTTTGTAAGGCTTAATAAGCTCAACGAAGCACTCATTTAAATTCCATCCCGTGACAGGTGGGTGGAGCCCGTACTGAATCCCGTATTCGTATGTGTATGTATTTACATTGAACTCATCCAGCGTTTCCATTTCATTTCTTATGTATTCTCCAGCCCTTTCTAGCTCTCTAGAGCCTTGAATCCTGTGAAATTTCGCTAATGCTGACGCAAGCTCTACGAGCTCTTGCTCTGAAAAGAGCTCACCTAAGATGCTAGATATATTCTTAGTCAAAGTGGTTTCGCCAACAAAGCAGTTTCTCTACTTCTGTGAGCCTGCAAAGACTAATAAGTGCTAAACATTTCTATCTAGACAAAGCAGTAGGGTTAGATAGTGATGAGTGCAGACAGTGGTGCTACTTAGTGGATGTAGGAGTTGTTGGATGTGGAATCGCGGGACTCACTGCATCCTACTATCTACTCATTAATAAAGCAGTTTCTAATGTTGTTCTTTTTGAACGAAGAACCTTAATACCACACAAACACTGTACAGGCTTAATTTCCCTAGAAACACTATCAAGACTTCCTCTAGCATCGAGATTCGTAGGAAATATGTATAGATCCATAGTATTTTTCATTCATGGGATAGATTTCGGGCTAGAGATAACGGCAGATAGGTATTTTGCGTGTAGAATTAATAGAGTTGATCACGAAATTGAATTAATGCATTCTCTAAGTGAAATGGGAGCGACAATAAATCTAGGATGCGAGGTAAGCAATATAGCTGTGGATAGGGAGCGTCTTCTGATCCATGTGAGGAATGCAGATGTGTGCTTCTCTACAAATTTCGATAGGGTTGTTATAGCAGAGGGGTACCCGCCAGTGCTTTCAAGAAAATGCGGATTGAATGCTAAGTACAACATTCTTAAATCACTTCAAGGGGAGGTAGCTCTATCCAACTCATTAACTGACGAACAGCTAGAGACCTTGTATGTATTTATCTCGCCGAGAGTTTTTGGAGGTGGGTTTGCATGGTTAGTGCCTATGGACAGACGCAGAGTAGTTGTAGGATATTCTACAGAGTACGGGTCGTCACTGGAGGGCATAGAGATTGTAAAGCTGATCTTTAAAAAAATACTGGAGCTATCATATAGATCCACGGAAGATGTCTATGGAGGGGTGACGCTACAGGGCTATCCGTTAAAGATCTCAACTGATACTGTAGTTGGAATAGGGGATGCAGTGGCCATGGTGAAGAGTATCAGTGGCGGCGGCCTCTATGCGATATCGGTGGCCTCAAAGTTGTGTAGCAAAACTGTAGACTTAGGTAATGGAGAGAGCTACAGAGAGCTGAAAGGATTGCTCAATACATTGAAAGTACAATACACCGCTAAAAATATCGTTTGGAGCCTGCTAAAGATTATTAAACCTAAGAATACCTCTATTGGAAAGGTGAGTAGATTAATCCATTTTAACCCGAGCTACATAGATTATGATAGGCACGAGCTTCTCATGTACACGCTTCTCAATAGTATTCATAATATTAAATTGAAGGGAATTTGAAAGATGCAGAATGCGCGGCAAATCTATTCCCTGAGCAAGGATGTGTAACTCCATTGCTTTAATCAGCCTGTGTTTAAATGCATAGGGTTTCAGGATACTTAGATGTGTATGGGAGATTCCGCATCAATCATATATTATCGCTGGTTTCAAAGAGGAAAAGCTTTTATTTCCAGCATAGCAGTCGTTATTAGGGTCCTTATGAGCAAGCTAATAAGATATTCACCATGGCTTGCCCATTTTAATACTGGGGCATGTAATGGTTGTGATATCGAGGTTCTAGCATCAATTACACCAATTTATGACCCTGAGCGCTACGGTGTGAAGCTTTCTCCTTCTGTAAGACACGGGGACATTCTGATAGTCACTGGTGTTGTTACTAAGAAAGCAGCTGAAAGATTGCGGAGACTCTATGAGCAGATGCCCGGTGTAAAGTATGTTGTAGCAGTTGGTGCATGTGCATACGATGGTGGGGTGTTTAAGGGGAGCTATAGCATTAGTGGTGGAGCTGGTAAAGTAATTCCAGTTGATGCTTATGTGCCCGGCTGTCCTCCTAGACCAGAGGAGATACTAAGGGCACTACTTATTCTATTGAATAGAGAAAGGGTGAAGGAAAGTGAGCGGCACTAATAATATTGAGGATGCTCTTTCCAGCTATATAATTGGAAGGGATACTGTAAAACCAAATAGACCTAGGTTCCACATCGATGCAGGTAACCTAAAGAGCGCTATAGCCCTACTAAAGCAGTGTTTAGGGGATGAGGCGCTCTACCTATCCAACATCATAGGAGTTGATAAAGTAGCCGAGGGAGTTATCGAGCTCAACTACTTTATTCACGTGGTACCACTTGGTAATACCATAGTAATTAGAGTGACGGTGCCCAGAGATAAACCCCAGGTTTCAAGCCTTATAGATGTGATCCCAGGTGCTTTATCAGGTGAGTGTGAAGCTTACGATCTTCTTGGTGTAGAGTTCATTGGAAATAGATATCTAAGGAGAGGATTCTTCGTACCAGTGGATGTGGCCTCTAGAGGCGTATTTCCGCTTAGAAAAGATGCCAAGGTGTAAGACATTTGGAGAATGGAATGGTTGAGAAGGCCACCTCAATAATTAAAATACCTGTGACGCTGGAAATACCCATAGGACCACAACACCCAGCCTTACACGAACCTGTTCTTCTGAAGATCTATGCTGATGGAGAGGAGGTTGTAGGGGTGGAAATAGGCACGGGTTATAACCATAGAGGAATTGAAAAACTTCTCGAGAACAACACCTTCTACAAAGGTAAGTTCATAGCGTCTAGAGTGTGCGGAATCTGCAATGCGGTTCATGAGAACTGTTTTGTAAGAGCCGTAGAGTATTTGGTTGGAATGAAGCCTTCGCCCAGGGCTGAATACTTAAGAGTGTTGGTAATGGAGTTGGAAAGGCTGCACAGTCACATGCTTATTAATGCTATTATGGCGGAAATCATAGGTTTTGACACACTATTTATGTACATAATGAGGGATAGAGAGCTTGTGATGAAGGCAAAGGAAATAGTTGCTGGCAATAGAGTTTCTGCAGATTTTCACATGTTCAACGGTGTTCGGAGGGATATAGATGATGTCAAGAGAGATAAACTGATTGATTTACTTAGAAGAGTGGAGCCTAGGTTGAAATACTATAGAAAGTTGTTCGAAGATGATCCAACAATATCCAAAAGACTTACTGAAATAGGTGTGCTAAAGGCAAAAGACGTGACCTCCTATGGAATGTTGGGCCCCGTTCTCAGAGGGAGTGGTATAAAAAGCGATGCAAGGGCTGAGGATAGGTACGATGCATACAATGAGATACCATTCAACGTTGTTGTAAGAGGTGAAGGGGATTCGCTGGCTAGAATGCTTGTTAGATGGGATGAGGCTCTGGAATCCTTAGAGATGTGCAAATACATACTTGAGCACCTTCCCAGCGGACCAGCTGCTGTAGATGAGAGAAAACTTCCAAGGACTTTCCCAGCTGGGGAGTCATTTGCAAGAGTTGAAGCTCCTAGAGGAGAACTCACTTACTATATTCAGCATGCCGGAGGGAATAAGCCTTACAGAGTCAAAGTTAGGACGCCATCTCTCAACAACATAATAAACAGTGGGTTTAGCTACCTGGGGCATAGCGTTGCGGATGTGCCCGTGATACTTGTTAGCTATGATCCATGCATATCATGTATGGAGAGAGCGATAATTGTTGATCTAAAGAACAAGGTAGAGAAGAGGGCCACGCTTAGGGAGATTGCTATGAAGGAGGTGAGATTATGAGTATAGTTAGAGAAGCATTAAAGAACCTTCTTTCAAAACCTGCTACAATTGAGTACCCTAAAAAGCCAGTGCCTATAGAGAAGGACTTCCGAGGGAGACACTATGCTGATTTGAGAAAATGTACTGGATGCACACTGTGCGCAATAGAATGCCCATCTAACTGCATAACAATGGAAAAGCTCCCAGAGAATGCTAAACTGAAGCACAATCCTAGGGGGCTGTACCCAAATATTAGATATATGTCATGTGTCTTCTGCTATAGGTGTGTCAGAGTATGTCCTGTAGATGCATATGTAACAACGAATGAGTACAGACTATCTTCCGTAAAAGAGGTTTTTTCGAAGGAACTCACCTTACAGACGCTGGGTTGATAGGCTATGGAGATAGAGGAGCATGTAATGCTATTCATAACTTTCATAGCACCAGTATTCATAGCATCAATCATACTCTACTTGATACGCGCGCTAAGGGGCCCAACCATTCCAGACATGGTGATAGCAGTCGATGCCATATCCTTCGATATAGCTGTGTTCCTAGCAGTACTGGCTGTATACTTTAAATCGCCTATTTTGATATCTTGTGTTATTGTGCTCATGCTGTGGGCCTATGCACTTGACATTTACGTTGCTAAGTATCTCGAATCCAAGGATATGGGTGGGTAAAATGATCAGCTGGATCCTCGTAATAATAGGTGAGATACTGATAGCTGTAGGTGCAATATGCGACCTTATTGCAGCAATAGGTATGAATAGGTTTCCAAACTTTTTTGTAAGGCTCCATGCATTAACAGTGGGAACCATAGGTGGAGCATTCGTGCCGCTAATAGGTGTTGCGCTACTTTCATTAGGTGCAGAATTTCTAGGTGTCTACAGATTCTTTATGGCTGGAGCGTCGATCGTATCAGCAGTACTACTCCTTTTCCTTGCTCCTGTGGGCTCGCATGCTATTGCACGTGCTGCACATAGATCCAAGGCTGCCACCGTGCATCCAAAGGTTGTTGACCACTTAGAAGAGGATAGGGAGAGAGGTGTTGTAGTGTGATGCTCTACTATCTGCTGATGGCCCTATCCTCCCTTCTATCAATTCCAGCAATATATCTAGCTGTAGAAGAGCGTGATTTGGTTAAGGCAGTAATATTCTCTGCAGTACAGAGCACACTATATGCATTTCTATACTATCTACTTATGGCGCCAGACATATTTTTAACATACATACCGGTTGGCGTAGGCTTATACACTGCATTAATACTGATATTGATCAAGAAAACTGAGCGCTATGAGAGTGATTAGGCATGAGTAGCACACTACGTAATATAGTGGTAATAGTAACACTAACTCTAATGGTTGTTGGACTGGCAGTGGTGTTAACGGTGGGTGGGTTTGGATTCTCACTGCCCCCGCACAATGTTAGGGCTTTGGCTACAATATTCCTAAATACCACATTAAATCTCGATGCAAATTATCGATATGTTAGTGCAATGTCTCCAGAAGCTGTTACAGCAATTGTATGGGACTACAGAGGTCTGGATACACTATTTGAGACTTCTGTAATGTTCATAGCGATTGTAGGTGCTCTTGCAATTAGTAGAGGAGCTACGGAGAAGTTGTTGAAAACCTCCCCACCAGTGTTAGGAATGTCTTTGATAACAAAGACCATTACTAGGATAACAATAGTTATGATTTTAGCAGTTGGAGCCTCGATAGCGCTGCATGGCCACCTAACACCGGGCGGAGGATTTCAAGGAGGAGCAACAATAGCTGTTGTCCCAATGCTCCTCATTATAATATTCTCAATATATCTATTTTCAAAGATGATCACTATATACAAGGCCGTAACGTTGAGAAGTGTAGGTTTAATTGGTATAGCACTATCATCATTTATTGTGCTGATTATTGCAGCACTCTATGGTGGTTCAGCATATATATTTCAGAATCAACCTAAGCTGCACTCCCACTATGGTC
Source organism: Ignisphaera sp. (assembly GCA_025058535.1). Taxonomy (GTDB): domain Archaea; phylum Thermoproteota; class Thermoprotei_A; order Sulfolobales; family Ignisphaeraceae; genus Ignisphaera. The sequence goes on from JANXEL010000065.1 coordinate 18,937, forward strand.
TGCCCTCCTATGCAGAACCCATACTACTAGGTGGAACCCTACTTTTCTTCAATGTGTTTGAAACACTTGCTGTGGCATTCGGTTTTGCTGCATTGTTTATACTATTTACAATTCCGGAGGATGCTGTAAAAAGCGCTATCATGGGTGAAGAGTGATGGAGGTGGAGTCGTTTTTGTTCAATATAGTTATACTGTCGATGTTTGTAAATATGGCCATAGCGCTATATGGAATATTTACAAGACCTAGTCTGATCAAAAAAATAATTTCGCTTACAATATTTAGTGATACAGTGAATACCCTTGCTATAGTAGTTGGTTTCAGACACGCTATACCAAACCCAATCCCTCCAGTAGTTGTAGAGATACCTCCGTCGTCACAATATCTCAGACTGTTTGTATCGCGAGCTGTGGATCCTCTGCCTCAGGCACTTGTGTTAACAGCTATAGTCATAGGGTTAGCCGTAGTGCTATTCCTCATGTTTACAACACTTCAAATCTATAGAATATATGGCACAACGGATGTAAGAAAGGTATCGAAGCTAAGGGGGTAGTGATATGGGTAGGCTAGGTAGAGTGCTACCTGTTTCTATGCTAGCCTTTATAGTGTATATAGTGTTTACAGGAGCCATCACAGTTTATGATGTAGTTACCGGCATTTTGGTAAGCTTTGTAATAGGCTTAGTTACAGCCGACATCACTGTGTCAAATCCACTCAAACCATTTGATGTGAGACGTTGGATCTACCTTATATTCTATACTCTATATTACTTCCTCGTAGCCGAAGTTAGGAGCCATATCGATGTAATTAAAAGAATCTTGAGCCCCAGAATGCCGATAAATCCTGGCATAGTTAAGATTCCTGTAAGAGTTAAGAGCGACTACTCCATCACAGCTGTAGCCAATTCGATAACAAATACCCCAGGTACTGTGGTGGTAGAGTTTGATGAAAGTGGGAAGTACTTCTACGTTCACTGGATCGATGTTAAAAGAATTGATGAAGAAGGAGCGTACAAGGAAATATCACATATTTTTGAAAAGTACGTGTCTAAGGTGTTCGACTAGAGGTGGGCAACAGTGGTAGTTCCAGACATAGTTCATGGACTTGTACCACCAATGCTCATATCTTTTTCATTTATAACTCCACTTCTCTCACTCATAATTAAGAGCAAAAGATTCTTTATGGTCTATGCATCTCTGCTGGGACTCTTAACATCTGTATTATCGCTAGTGATAGCAATTGATGTGTTTAGAGAGGGAGTGGTACTGTACCCGTTTGGTGGATGGCCTCCCCCAATAGGTATAGCATACATAATCGACAAACTCAATGCCGCTATAGCACTGCTAGCTGCATTCATATTTACACTTTCAATCATTTCAAGCTCTGTCTACCTTAGGCGGTATCAGAAGGCATCAACACTAGCGTACTTCTACACAATTCTGCTAGCGATTTTTACAGGAGCTATGGGATCCCTGTACACGGGCGATACATTCAACCTGTTTGTTATGATGGAGGTGATGTGCATTGGTCTATACACGGCCGTGGCATTCCACAGAAGCAGGGCTGAAGCTGTTGAGGCAGCAATAAAATACTCCTTTGTTAGCATCATTGCTTTAGTTCTATACTTCTTTGCTGCCGTTCTATTCTATAGCGGATTCCAGACGCTGAATATGGCCGATCTGGCTCTGAAGGCAAGGGGTAATACGTCGGGGCTTGTAAGCGGCGGCTTCTTTGGAAACTACATTGCAGATCTGGTGTTCGCCTTGGCATTAACTGTGTGGGTCTTTACCCTGGAGTCAGCGTTAGTACCTAACCACTTCTGGCTACCAGATGCAATATCTGAAGCACCTACACCAGTTTCAGCAGTATTCCCAGTAGCCGAATCTGTTGCAGTGTATGTTATTATAAGATACATGTTTACAGTATTCGGACCTGATTCAGTCGTTGCCGAGGGGCGTGCAAGAGATACGATACTAGTAATCCTACTTGTGTTGGGAGCTATAGCATCCATCGTGGGAGGTATAATGATGGCTATTCAAAGGGATGCCAAGAGACTTTTGGGATACAGCTCAATAAGCCATATAGGCTTCATATACATGGCTATAGGTCTAGCGTTCTCAAACAGTGTTATGCATAGGGCACTCACAGCCTCAATACTGCATATGATCAACTACACTATATCAAGCTCACTGCTATTTATATCGCTTATCAGCATCGAGAGTGCTGTAGGTGGCAGGAATATAGATGATCTAACAGGGCTGGGCAGATCACTGCCGCTACTTGGATTTAGCATCACCATAGGTGTTTTAAATCTAATAGGGATTCCTCCTCTCTCTGGATTCTACAGCAAGTTTCTGATATATCAGGCTGCTCTAGAGGCATCACAGCCGATTGTTGCAGTAATTACTATAGTTGCAACTGCCTTAACCCTGATGGGCTATATTAAGCTGCTGTACATAGTCTTCGGAAAGCCTAGCATAGGTGGAGAGAAGCCTGAGAAACAGCTGGCTGTCTCAATTCCAGCAACAGTGCTGGCGCTATTGTGTATACTACTCGGTCTATCAATAACCATAGGATTTATGAACATTTTAGAAGAGATAGCAGCCTCTGCATATAGCCATGAACAGTACACCGAGGTTTTTTATAATTACATGGAGCAACTCTTCCCTAGGTAAAGGGGTGGTAGAAATGGGCACAGTTATACTAGATCCATTCACAGTCACGCTCGCACTAACTAGTGTCATGCTGCTACTGATGATAGTTATATATGCTATAGTTCTGTCTATTAGGCGGGCTAGAACCTCACAGTTTAGTGAGGAAATGTATATAGGCGGAGAGGGTGAAGATATATTATCATTGAAGGTTCCAAGCGTATTGGCACTATACTGGGGTATTATAAGAAGATCTTGGAGAAGGGCATTTGATATACTTAGAGGGGCTGTCCACAGTGGTGTACTGAATGAGTGGTACAGTTACATGAACATATGGCTAAGTCTGCTGATACTACTCTCAATTATAGCTATAGTTATGAGTGTACGAATTCGCTAGCGAATGGGGTGGTAGGATGGATCTACTTCTACTAGTAGTTTCGGCACTGCTATTCCCAGGACTTGTATTTCTAACCTCTCTAGCGCTATTCAGTGAATGGGTATACAGAAAGCTTACTGCCAGGATGCAGAATAGAATGGGACCCTCTTATACGGGACCTATGGGTGTTATGCAGCCATTTGCAGATCTAATCAAGCTTCTTTTTGCTAAGGAGGTTAAGAGACAGCGCTATGCTGCCATTGGACTGGCTGAAATAGGACTCATCATATCAATATCCTCTATCGTAGCATCGCTCCTCCTATTCCCCATATCGCCACTGAGATTTGCAGCACCCTATGATATAATAGTGCTCATTTACTTCTACGCTGTTTGGCACACCATAGGGATAATAATAGCGGTGCTGGCGTATCCGAATCCATTTACAGTTACGGGACTGTCAAGGCTTATAGCCATAACAGTGGTTGTAGAACCTGCAGTATTTATATCACTATTAATACCGGTACTACTTGCCTCAAACATTGGCTGCGCACCCCAATACTCAATACTGTGTACTGCAGCATGGTCGTGGAGGTTGTGGCTGGAGTCTCCAGCATCATTTATCGCCATGGCGCTGGGCCTGATATCGGTGCTCATAGCGTCCCAGGCTAAGCTAGGTCTAAAACCATTTGATATACCTGAAGCAGAACAGGAACTCATAGCAGGACATATAACGGAGTATTCTGGGACTATGCTTGCGCTCTACAACTTGTCACACGACATCAAACTAGCATTTACAGCACTAATGGTGGTATACCTGTTCCTTGGGGGTCCCTACCCTTATAGACATTTAAGCACAGCAGGCATATTACTACTCATAGTAAAGTACCTCATATCACTAATGATCCTAACAGTTATTAGATCATCGTTTGGAAGGCTTCGTATAGATCAAGGACTGAACATCGTAGCAAAGTACAGTTTAGTACCATCCATTATCGGATTAATGGTGTCATTGATAGAAACGTTCATACTCTAGTTAAAGAATTAGCTGGTACTATTTCTCAAAATCTTTGAACTCTACTGCTGCATATTGATAAAACTAAATTATTATTTAGATAAACAATCAACTAGTGAAGATATTAGGTTTCTAACCTGAGGGCTCATCTCAGTATCTATATCAAGCTTGTTAACAACTATCCCCACTATCACAATTTCTACATCTTTCAATTCTTCAATTATAAATTTTAGGAGCAGCGGTAGTGGAAGTGTATGTGTTGAGAGTGGCATGTAATCGCCAACCTCATTTAGATCCAATACAACAATTGAGGCTGGATCCAAACCTCCAATTATAGCAGCATCCATCAACACAATCTTTTTTATGTTGTTATCCACTATTTCTCCAATGCAATTTTCAACACCATATTCGCATATGATTACCCTAAATGGTTTAATACCCCTCAGTTTCCTGCAAAACTCTAATGCAGCCATATCATCACTTCTAAGTTCACTCCCTACACATACAATCGTGAAGTTATCTACCAATTTCGCTTTTAGAACGCGACAAGCATCATCTCTACTCAGAACCCTCATTTTGAGGTTCCCAGCTTAAGCTTTAACTATACTAAGTATTTTATCAATCACCCCATTGAAGTAGGGCCGGGCAGATTTTAGTATCGCCTTGGCATCTCCAATAATCTCTTCAAAGTTTTGAATAAATGGTACACAACCCAGAATCTCTACGTTGTATGCTTCAGCGGTTTCCTGTAGAAATTTTGCGCTACTGCACATGTTGCACAGCACGCCTAAGGGTTCAAACCTCTCTCTTCTAATCAAATTTAATAGCTGTTTTGTTGAGGCAAATGATAGAACACTCTGACCTGTAATTATTAGTGGTTTAGCAACGTGGGGATTTACTGTATGGAGTAGTAGAAGAAGTTCGAATACTTCATCTGAGAAACCAGGTGGAGTATCTACTACAAGTACTGTGCTATTCCAATTTGTAATGGCAAGCAGATCCCTTACTATGTTGACAATACCGCTGCCACGTACTGGCAGGATTGCACCTCTCGTGAAGAATGCTATACTCATAAACTCTAACCCCTCTAGGGGCCGGAAAGGCTTGATCCCCTTTACCTCCTCCAGCTTAATGGAATGAATATTGATCCCAAGAATAATATGGAGAGCGGGATTTGTTATATCAAGGTCGAGAAGTCCCGTGGAAATACCTCTATCGGTCAGCGCTAAGGAGAGCATTGCTGAAACGGTTGACTTGCCAACACCACCCTTAGGGCTGATGATAGGTACCACGAGCTTCAGCGATGAAAGCCGAGAATGAATTGCAAATAATCTATAGTCTCGATGCATGATCACACCTTCGTGCCGTGGGTCAGTCTTACGCTGAGATCTCTACCACGAATAATCTCAAAATCGTGAGAGCCACACCGAGGGCATGAAATAAAACTATGTACAGTTTCAGGAATGAAGTGAATCATCTCTAATTCGTTGGCCGGCATAGCACTTACATCAGGGCTCCATATAAAGCTGCATCTATTACACTTAAACTCAGCTCTCTCTTTAACTAACTGATATTTTACTACTTCGATATTCTTCTCATTCTTTAAAATAGTGAGGAGTTCATTAAAGGCGTATAGAAGGATCTCTTCGTCAACCTGCTGAAGCTCTCCTAGAGTGATCTCGACGTAATCCACTCTATTTGTTCGATTTTCTACTGCGCTATTTTCGATAAGCTTCACAATAGCTTCAGCCAAAGCCCACTCATGCATAGATATGCCCCATAAAAATAGCTGAAAAATTGCATCATTTATAAAGCTACTCTTTTTGACGAGCGGACTGCATTAATGAGAGTAAGGATAGGGAACCGCTGTAAGACACGAAGGCAACACGCAATTTGAAATAGAAAAGAACTTCAGCTGGAATCCACAGATTCTGCAATTATATTTATCAATTCATTTATGTAAATGATCCCATTTAATATTTTATCTAGATAAATGTATGTTTCTATCGTTATGGAGAGCTCTACACGTTCCGAGGTAAGCATAGCGATCGTTATCTCGTATCTACGAAGGTCATAGCCTATAGTGCTTCCTCTGATTACCATTATCGGAAAACCCTCCACCACCCTATCTTCTGTTCTATCCAATACTATACTCAAATTAAAGAGCTTCTGGCACAACTCCTCAACATTTATCTGATCCACTTTGATAGTGGTATGAATTCCAAGTTTTACATTTTTATCAATGAGGCTTCCCTTGGGCAAAATTCTACTTATTTGGACCAGCACATTACTTAGGAAGTTCATTACATTTTTAAAGATGCTATCCCTAACTTCAAGAGCTATACTTATTATGCTATCATTTTTGATGCTGTTAAAAAATCTCACTTCAAAATCCTTACCAACAATTACAACTCTATTACAGAATGGACGCTCTATGGCTATGGATAGGGCATCATTCTTGAATAGCGAGTATATGCCGTAGCAGAGCTCGTCTATGTGCAGATCTTCAATGAAAATCTTTAGCGTAACATATAATGTTTTTGACAGGTTAGAACCATAGCCACGGTGGTAATCGATATCCACCTACCTCATCTACCTATCCTACTTGAATAGGTTTAAAATGTGAAAATATGTTTATAATGTAGGTCTTTAATGGTAGTACATCCGATATAGCGACGCCTAGATGAGGGATACCGTATATAACGTAACCATGTGGTATAGTGATTAGTGAGGCTAGCGCCAGAAGATCCTCTTCACCATCCACCAGTATAAGGGATTCCACACCTTTTTTAAAACAGATACGTATTGCTTCTAGGCAAGCTCTGGATATGTAACCTGGGGGATTCCTACATGTTTCAATGTGTCTAAAATTCTTCTTTAGTTCATCAAAGTTTACATCTGTATACCGCAGTGTTTTACCATCCACAATGCAGAGCCTGGGAATACCGACATACCTTATAAAGGTTTCACAGACATAGTCCCCAACAACCACTATGCTATACAGCTCCGAGTAGTATTGTGAACGGAGGATATGTGCTACTGCTTCCCTTAGCCCAGTTAAGAGCCGTGTTCCCTGTTGAAGATAAATGTGGGGGTTCGATAGAGCTGCCCGGAAGATGGATGGCATCTCATATACTACAATCATGATAATACCGTTGGAGGTGGATTTTACTACACGTTAAAAACTATATACAAATCATTCTCTTCTATAGTCCAGCGTATTGATTTATCTGGCGCACCATTCACTAGTAATATTTCCTTGATACGCGTCTCCCTTTCTATGTGCTGTTTATGCTTTGCTATAGCCTTACTCATTGTTTCGGAGGGTGTAAATATTATTGCTGAATCTATTATATGATCTACAGGCAGGCTAGCTTCCTTTCTAAACATCTGTATCCTCCTTATGAGATCCCTGGCAAGACCCTCTAGTACCACATCTTCATCGATTGAAGCATCTATGTAAACTTCGATTGGAGAATCTACTACTCTCACCATATTGTTTGTGGAAACATCCCTATCAGTTGTGATCACCTCTTTAATGTTTGCATAAATCTGGATGACATCTTTTGCTCTATCAAATATTTCAGCCTCAGTAGGATTCTTCAACCTAATCACAGCCTTCTTTAATGGCCACCTTCTCTTTATATTGTTTTTAGCCCTTATGCTCAATATTTCTTCGGATACATTGAATAGCAGCATTACCGCTTTCCAATAAGTTTCATCCAGTAGCTTCTCTTCCAGGGAAGGCCATGATTCAAGATGCACACTACTCTTTGCTGAAGATGGGGGAGCGTACTTCTTAATGAAGTACTGATACAGATACTCGGTAACAAATGGAGCAAATGGTGCTAGTAGCCTAATTACGGTCGATAGCGATATGTATAGTGTAGCATAGGCTGAACGCTTTTCCACGGCCTCTTCTTCAAGCCACACACGGGGTCTTATGACAGTTATATATCTATGGCTCAATGTCTCTACTATGAAGTTGAATATATTTCTCACAGCTTTATGGAGTTCCTTTGATTCAATAGCTTGCTCTACATTTTTTATCAAGTCATTCAATTCATACAGTAACCAGTGGTCCACGGGCAAGAGATGGGATAGATCCTTACTAATCGATGAGGAACTCCATCTATCAAGTCCCATGTAAGTATCAGCGAAGTTTATAGAATTCCATAGTATATCAAGGACGCTCTTTACATCTCTAACTTCGTCTGGATCAAAGTTTATGTTGTCCCAGGGTGCAGCCTTAGATACTAGGTAGAGCCTCAAGACATCCGCACCGTGTTTCTCCATAAAGTCGTAGGCCCATATAACATTTCCTCTACTCTTACTCATTTTTTTCCCGTACTTATCGAGGACGTGACCCTGACACAGTACAGCTTTATATGGTGCTAGGTTATATAGAGCTACAGATGTAAAGAGAAGTGTGTAGAACCATCCACGAGTTTGATCAATAGCCTCAGTTATCCAGTCGTATGGGAATAGCTGTGCCATTCTGTCTATGAGTCTAATCTGGCTGAGTGATGCGGTGTGAGCCATGCCGCTGTCGAGCCATACATCTACTACATAGGGTTCTCTACGCATTTCACCTTTGCATTTAGGGCACTTAATTATTATGGAATCTATCCACGGTCTGTGAATATCCTGGAGAGGAGTGGTTGCATATCTATGAAGCTCCTCTATACTTCCAAAAGCTAATCTATATCCACATTCTCCGCATGTCCATATAGGTAGCGGTGTACCCCAGTACCTCTCTCTTGATATACACCAATCACGAGCATTATTGATCCAGTCTTCAAATCGTTTACCAGCCCAGTCAGGATACCAGACGACCTTTCTATTCTCAATAATCATTGAATTCTTTATAGGGTCTATACGTATAAACCATTGTCTGTCTGCGTAATAAATTAGTGGTGTTTCGCAACGCCAACAGTGTGGATATTCATGCTCGATTTCACCTAGATGTGCTACCAAATTCTTCCGTTTCAAATCCTCAATGACTAGAGTATTTACATCTCTAAACCATTTTTCAGCATATTTACCTGCATGATCGCTAAATACACCATTCTTTTGAATAGGTTTAAAGATTTTAATACCATATTTTTTACACAATTCAAAGTCTTCGGGACCATGGGCTGGCGCAATGTGCACTATACCGCTTCCTTCATCCATACTAACCCATTCAGCTATGAGGATGCGGTGGTTTATAGGTTCATGATTTTCATGCTCTGGAACCTCATTCTTTAGTGGATGGTGGTACTTTTTATTGAATAGTGATGATCCTAAGAACGCATCAACGATTGCAAACTCTTTCAATCCAATTTCATTAATGAAGCTCTGCAGCCTCTTTTCAGCAATAATCCAATATTCGTTTCCCACCTTTATCTTAGCGTATCTCTCATTAGGGTGTACAGCTAAAGCTTCATTAGCGATTATAGTCCATGGCGTTGTTGTCCACGCGATCATATAGGTTGATGGCTCGTCGACTAGATGTACCTTAAAGTAGAGGCTAGGATCTTTTATATTCTTGTATCCCAGGGCCACTTCGTGAGAACTCAAGGCAGTTTCGCACCGTGGACATACAGGCACTACTCTTAGATCCTCATAGAGGTAATTCTTCTCCCACATAGCCTTAAGGAATTTCCATACAGAGTCGATATACCTTGGGTGCCTCGTTTCATATGCGTTATCATAGTCCAGCCAGAGCCCCAACTTTATACTTGCTTCCCTCCAGTGTCCAATGTAGAAGTCCACAATTTTTTGGCACTGGTGAATAAATCTATCGATACCGTAATTCTCAATATCCTTCTTACTCTTGAATTTTAGGCTCTTTTCCACCTCTAGTTCAACAGGGAGTCCCTGGGTATCCCAGCCACCTTGATCCCATACACAGAAACCCTTCATCCTCATGTATCTCAGTATAACATCTTTAAATGTTCTTCCTCTTGCATGCCCTACGTGCATAAATCCATTAGCCGTTGGAGGCCCTTCTAAAAATTTGAATACAGGTGCGCCTTCACTACATGCGGCTCTCTTAACCTCTTCATATATTCTATTTAGCTTCCAAAATTCGAGTACGTAGCTCTCAACAAGTTTAGGTGTGTATCTTCCTTTAACAGATGGTGCCAGGGATAATGTTACCACCCCAGTTTCACAGACACATAAATTTTGATAGAGGATTTTAAAATTTAGATATGGTACTGATGGGCTTTAGCATATCTTTGAACCAGGCTTCGCTTCACTAATGACCGTCAGTAGCACTGGTTTACCTTGATCACATGTAGCTAAAATCATACCTTGGCTCTCATACCCCATGAATTTCTTCGGCTTTAGATTGACTACTACTACTACGTATTTGCCTAGAAGATCGTTCGGCTCATACCACTCTGCTAGACCTGCTATAATTTGACGGACCTCATTACCAAGGTCAACAATTAGTCTTAAAAGTTTTTTAGAACCTGGAATCCGCCCAGCCTCTCTAACAAGCCCTACTCTAAGATCTATTCTCTGAAATTCATTAATATCTATGATCTCAGTGGATGACGGTGCTGATGTGCACATTTTAACCACACTTCAATACAACTTCTATTTATCTAGATTGGAGTAAAAAGTGTTTTTGTTACTATTTACAAGTGCAATATGGTGGTGAGTAATGCAATAGCTAATGGTAGCGTCAGATTGTCCTCAGGGCTGAGTAGTTCAACTATAATAGCTGCTGAGGCTATGGCCGCTGCAGTGAGTATGTTTCTACCTATTAGAAAGCAGACGGCTGAATAAGTGACAAATGCTGTGAGTATTGAAACGGTTGTATGCTTAAAGATTTTTCTGCACCTTTCCTTAGTCAAAAGGGTGACTATAGCTGTTATAGAATCTACAACAGCTAGCGCCAGTATACCATGTAGTGTTGGAAAGGGTCCAAATAGGGTGTATGCCAGCGTCACAGATATAGTTCCAAATGTTATGCCTATGTATCCATGCTTTCTCTCATATTCCCTCTCTATGCTGGCTATGAATTCTGTGAATCTCTCTTCATGCTTCTCAAAAGCACCATCTATACTTCTGAGAATATCTGATACATTCTCTACCCCTACGCTCTCACTGATGTACTCTATAATTCTCTTCCGAAAATCCTTAAGCATCTTTAATGATGTTGTGTATATGCTTGGTACCTTTATCTGTAGACTGTTTATGAATGCGCTTGCAAATGTTAGAAGAGCATATGTAAATAACGTAGCGTCGTAAGGGAATCCCATACCTGTAAAAATTTGCTGATAGTGAGGGGTTAGAGGTATGGCCATAGCTAGAGTTAGTAGTAGATGAAACATCTTTCTAAAAACCTCTCCTCTAAGGCTTCTACCCGTATACATGTTGTACCATCTCAACTGCATATAGTGAGCTGTGCAATAACAATACTTCAAAAATGAGACGAGACTCTCATGGCTTAAAAGCTTATTTATAGATAGTCTACTGCTATACAGAATTTATTAAAATGTGAAGAATTGAGATAAGTCAACGTGCTTATCATAGTTTTCTCCTTTACTATGTTTGTATGCTGTTGAACTGTTATTAGAGCTTGCTACTACAAATTTTCTCATCTTCTCCAGTATTTCATTGTGATGCTCTCTAGTTTTTCTACGCCAGGCCTCGTAATCACCAAAAATTAATGGCACTACTACGTGCTCTACATATACATCAGCAACGGGGCAATTATACATGCAGAATTTGCAGCCTAGACACCTTGCCTTGTTGGAAACTGTGGGTCTATGCAGACCACCTCT
>JANXEL010000083.1 GCA_025058535.1 Ignisphaera sp.
AAGGTGCTCATTGTTGGTGGTGGTGAAGGTGCTGCACTGAGAGAGGTTTTAAAACATAACACTGTAGAAGAGATAATTATGGTTGATATAGATAGAGATGTTATAGAGCTTTCAAGAGAATATCTGCCAATGATGCATAAAAATGCCTTTAGTAACCCTAAGGTTAAAGTATTGATAGCGGATGGAAAGAAATATATAGAGGAAACCAGTGAGAGGTTTGATGTAATAATCCTTGACTTAACAGATCCTTACTCAAGTCATATTGCCCAAGAGTTATATACAGTAGAGTTTTACAGAAATGTATACTCCATACTAAGTAGCGACGGTACAATGGTGACTCAGGCAGGATCTAGCTTCTTCTTTAGAGATGTATACAGTAGGGTAAGGGATGCTGTAAAAATGGTGTTTCCCTACATTTTGGAGTACCAAGTGTGGATTCCGTCGTTTGGTTACGCATGCAATTTCGTTATAGGTTCTAAAGCATGCGACCCTAGAACTATAGCGTCCAATAAAGTTGATGAAATTTTAACAAAACGTAATGTAAAAACATCATTCTTCAATGGGTCCAAATACCAGGCAATGATTACAATGGGCATATATTATGGTGATTAGTATTGGCAGTTTTGCACGATGCTCAATTAGAATATCTCGACCTTATAATTTTCATCATTACATATACTAATACCCCTGTTTGAATACTCACTGCTATAATAACGAACATTAGCACACTCCATACATTAATTTTGTTGAAAGTGCTTACAGGAGTAGTATACTCATTCTGGAATAATAGAGAACTCCGATCAATAATACTCAAGTATTGATATTGGATTATTCCCACATTTTCCAATACGCTACCAACTATTTTCTTTAACAACGTTTTCAGTTGAGTAGAGTTGTAGTAATACACATCAATATTGGATATTGTTAATAGAATGTGCTGCTGATCTTTATTTTTATAACTAAAGACTATCTGAGAATCCATTAAATCAGCATAATCCATAGCAATAATGTTAGTTATATCAGCGTAAACTTTTAATAAGTTAATTATAAAATTCTGATTGATCTTTGTAAAGAAGCTTGTTGATATACCAAAAAATTCTATTGAAAATCTATTCCCCACATCTATCTTTTTCAGAATTTCCTGAATGTTGAGTATTAATGGTAAAACACACAGATATGCTTGATATGCTTTTATTGGATCATCTACATTAATTCCTTGAATGTTTAATCTTATAGTGCATTCTTGCATAGATGCATTTACAGTTAAATCAATGCTCGTCTTCATAGGAAGTTTATTAATAACTTTACACGATTCAGCATCCGCATTAAATAGTGAATCAATATATTGGGTTTTATTAATATAAATATCATAGAAATAGAAAGACTCTCTATACCCATTTCTTAACTGTTCTGCTACGTGAAATCCATTCAATTTCTTGACATATGTATAATTCATATTCAGAACTATTCTGTCTAGCTCTTTTCCTAGCAGTAAGACTGTAGATGTTGTGTTGCTCCACAATCTTAAGGGTATTCTTACTTCTTGTTTGTGCCATTGGATAACTATATCCTTTAAATCAATGTTAATGTTTCCCTCTACACTTTCCTCTATCTTATTAATCCCAGAGGTGTTATTAACTAAGGATAGTGAACTATCAAAGTGATAGTATATTCTTTCACCACCAACAATATCAATTGATAATTTCATATTTACATTAGATTGCATTTTTAATGACAGATTGAGGAGATGCTGCACCTCACCATTCATTGGTCTTATCAATATTGTGAATTCGTTAAGGCTGTTTGACACATTCTTAACTCCCATGTATAACCATGTGATAGAATCCTTCGTTAAGTAGACTACACTTTCTTGCTGTCCCTGTAATTGCGCATCATTAAGCACCATTGAGATTATTATGAATATTATTATTGTTGTTAAGATATTGCTGCAGCTTTTTCTCATCTTACAACACATTGTATCGTACTATTAGTTAGTAAAGTGTAGCAATTTATATTTATAAATTGTCTTGAATATTTTTTATTGTTTGAATTAAAATGAGGGATGCTGTGCTATCCTGATTAGATCACATATTTAAGACGTGTTGCTCAGTAACTTATCCAATAATCTTGCAAGAAACTTTAAATTGCATGTATCTACTGTAATGTCTGCATACCTTCTTAAACTTTTACTTGCGCAAAATGCTATTGCTACACTACATTTTTCGAATAATCCAATATCATTAACGTTATCTCCAACACATATAATTCTCTCTACATCTAGATTTGCTGTATTTAGAAAATCCATTAGCATTTCCCCCTTGCCCTTATAGTCAGGATACACATTAGCTAGGCCTGTTAGTCTATTTCCATTCGTTTGGAGTCTTACACATAAATATGAATTAAAACCTAACTCCTCTATCACTCTCTCGCACAGATAATCAAATCCTCCTGAAACTGCTATAAATATTGCCTTATCTCTATACTTTTTTACCAAATCAGCAATCTCTCTAATACCGCTTCGCCAAGGTATCGCCCTAAGAATCCTTTTAATAACATCTAGTTGTAGGCCTTTCCACATACTTACTTCGAAAGCTATCCACTCATCATATGTTATAATACCGTTTAGGAAGAGCTCTGCATGAGCTCTTGCTCTATAAATGCTATTCAATATTATGTGAACGAAGTGCCAGGAGCTCTTAATAGGGGTTAGTGTACCATCAACATCAAACACAACTATATCCATATTCTTCACCTCACTAACTTTACATTTCCCATTCTAATAATGTAGTGTTCTGCAATATACAAGCCGACAGTTAGAGGCCGAGGGTTTAAAGGGGATGAAAATCGTCTTTATGTACTAATAAATTTTGCATCTTAGATTAAATTATATGGTATCTCTTCATTACTTATATCCTATTGTTTATCCCTTTTAAATCCGTCTAGAATCTTCTTCATTTCCTCTTTGATCATAAATTCTATATCCTTTGTATGAACTCTTATAAGATGTAAATATAGTCCTCGTTTAGTAAAAGGTCCCTTGCTACATAGATTGCACCATAAGCCACCGTTTCTCTTAACTAATGTTAAAGCAATTCTCTCCATGGATCTATCTACAATAGATGCTACAGATGGTGCGACAAGATCTTCTATTTCGTATCTTTGATTTAACAATGAAGCTTTCCTTGCAGTATACTCAATCATTTTCTTAAAGGCTATCTCCTGCCTCATAACAACCATACACCACCTATACCACTAATTATTATGCTTCGATTTTAAGCAGTAAGACCTATTACGAAAAATTGTATTATTTCACGCACTTCTCAATATCGTTGACTATTTTGTACAGAACCTCATCTAATTTATTTTTGAATTGGTCTAGAGAATGATGTGAAGTATATAGTCTTAAACTTATATACCGGCAATCTCTTTTTGATTGCATACACATCATTTCGATTTCTGCTCTATTAAAATATGTAGAATGTGGCAGATCGACCGGTTTAACTAGCACCTCAATACCATCCATATCTACTCTATGGGTAACGTGCTGAAAATCGGCTAGCTCTATATTACAGGGATACAAATCTACAAGAATAACTATTTTGCCATCTCCTATTTCAGCAATCACAACTTTTCTGTGCTCATCTAGGTAGTATTCTTCTAAATTCATAGACACTACAGCTGTTTATGTTGCTTGAATGAACAGCTGTAGTTCGCCATCGCAGTATGGACAGTGCATATACAACCTTCTAGCATCTGCTACACAAAAATACGCTTCATACTTTTGACTACACTTAGGACAGTGGTATACAACATCATCGCCTAAGTACATTTTTTTAGCACATATTCTACATTTAACTTCGTACCATCCCCTGTGACCCGAAGAGTTGCATCCCCTAGGTCTTAACATGATTAAATCCCAACAAGTCTTTCTAGATTTGCTAACGAGAGTATTGAGTGCTTGCCTATCCTTATAAGCATTTATTAAGCATTTTATTTCTAAAGTAGAAATTACTTAGTGTAAGGACTAAGGTAATAGTTGATGAAAATATCAATTATAGCAGTATCTGATATTCATAGTCCGTACTACCTACCACTATTTAGTGTATCTATTAATAGTCTACTAAATAAAGAATTTGATATGATAGTCTTAGCTGGTGATGTGGTTGATAATGGTAATGTAGACATGATTAAACCAGTTGTTGATATATTGACTAGAATCATAAAGAGGAAGAGCACCAGAGTCATTCCTATAGTGGCAGTATTTGGAAATGAGGAATACATGGGCTTTGAAGATAAATTTAGAACTAGGTACCCGGAAATAGTATGGATTAACGATGAGTATGTCACATTAAATGTAAAAGATACCAACTTTTGTATAGTTGGTAGCAGGGGTGTGCTCAAGAAACCTACACCTTGGCAGCGCCGCAACATACCTAGCGTGGAGCGCGTATATGAAGCGCGATTAAATAAGATAAAAAGTATTCTCAGAGAGTGCAGCAAGCAAGGTATTTCTATCCTAGTGACCCACTATGCTTCAACATACGCAACTTTATATGGTGAAAACCCTGCAATATACGAGTATTTAGGATATCCGTTAATAGAGTCGCTCTCTATAGATGTGCGTCCTAGAATTTCTATACATGGTCATGCACATAATGCTTCAAGACTCCATGCTAATGTCAACGGTGTTGATGTATATAATGTTTCTCTTGTAGCCAGGAAAGGTGTGACTGTAATAGATGTTGATATATCACGCTAACTTCTGTGCCTAGTAACCTTTTGTCACAACCATATATAATGAGGCAAACATTATATATGGTATAATGTATAGTTTGTCCATATTCTTCTTTCTGTATTCTATATCCATTCTCAGTATGTCTCCTAAAGATTTATAATCAGTTGATTTTGTGGATCTTTCTCCAAGTGCTAGCAGTAAAGAGAGCCTTGACAATATTGAATTAATGTCGTTTAGAGTTCTTGCAATATCTTCAACAGTATTTAGTACATCGAAGATTTTATGCATATTTGCAAACGCTTCGAATTTTAACGAGATTTTAGATAAAGTTTGGAATACATCGCTGAGTTTCATATTCTCCAAAGCTATCTTCCTTTCCGCTATTTCTGCTCTATCAATAAGAGCAGCCATTTCTTTCCCAAAATTTTTCAGTGCTTTGACAAATGATAGCGTCTCGCTAGTATTATTTAATGACATGGCTCTATACAGATACCTAACTGATTCATGAAAATCTATGTGTTGTAGTCGCACTATGTAGTTTATATACAGAATCATGGTAGATGCTATACTCACTTCAATCATAGCATTGGAGCCAACATTTCTAAGGCTTGATTGCAGACCTTGTGCAAGCGATTCACCTAAATTAATATTATCAATGCTTCTCAAACCTTTTTTTAATTCTTCTATGTATTTTCTTACATTCAAATCGTTATCGAGTGTCGAAGATAAAGAAGTGAGAGTGCATAACTCAAAATCGTTGAATGGGCTAAATCGATGTGGTGCTGCTATTTTAGGATAACTACTGCATGTATAGAATAGAGCTTTAATAACGTTAAAATCCAATGTTCCTACACCAGATATGTGATACCTAAAAGACCAAGATAAGTTTTTACGTGCCTTAGTATGACCTAAAAGACTTAATTGTTATAATTATTTCGTGTGCTATTATATCACTAGTATTATAGCTGTACCAGACCAGAATGTGCTGTGAGATTATGGTCTTAACATCACGATATTTTAAAATGCTGCATGTCATTTCTACGCTTGCATTCTTAGCATATAGTATAGTTTTAATTGGATTTAATCTTGCAGTGTTTACAATTGTAATATTATTAACCTGTGTATTAGTAAATCATGAAAGGGTTTGCCGCATTATATATTTACGATACTTGGACACCATAGCTATAGACTTATGTGGTTGTCTCCTACCACTCGCGGTTTCACTATTCATAGCTCTTAACAGTAGAATTGATTTAGGCCTACTTGCTATTCTCTTAACGCTTTCAATAACTATAGCCTCAATAAATACAGTACTATCTAGTAGATCCATCGTTGTTAATGTGCTTAGGCACTCAATATCACTATTTCTACTATCATTAACTCTTTTTCGATCATATGGTTGCTACTTCTATATCCTTCCCCTGGTATCTGCTATAGGCATTATATTAGGCTCAGACATCCTGCCATACGTGTTTATGCGTCCAATGTTAAGAAACTTAAAAAAGATCCTCATCATAGGCGGAGCAAAAACATTGGATGCTATAAACATCTCCACCATTTTAATAATGATCATGGCACTCACGTATATCGTTCTCAGTAGAATACTGTAAAGCCTTATAAATGATTTTACAGCACTACTTAATTAATCACCATACGGTGAAGATCATGAAGATAGCTGTTGTTGCTGATAAATCAGTCCCTCCTTGGAGCATAAGACAGATAATGTTAGCAATTGAAGAGCTCGGAGCTTCGTCTATGTATCTAAGACCATCGGGTATAACGTCCATTATAGGCGGAAATGACTCTCACTTGGTGTACTCAAATACATTAAAGCCTTTCGAAATCGACGGTGTTATCCTGAGAGATTTGGGTGTAACTACAACTATAGAGATTTTCCTTAGGAGGATAGACATTTTTAGACACATAGAGGAATTAGGTGTGCCTGTAGTCAATTCCGTTAATTCATACATAGTTGCAAGAGATAAATACCTTAGCCTTCTTCTCCTGTCAAAGGCAGGTATACCTACACCCAAAACCGCTGTGGTGGAGGACTTCTATTCCGCTACAAAACTTGCAGAGAGTTGGGGAAAGGTTGTTGTAAAACCATTAATAGGTAGTATGGGATTTGGTATAATTAAAGCTGAGGATCCTGATACTGTATACAACATAGCGAGAACATTATCACAGCTGCGTCAGCCTATATATATTCAAGAATACATAGAGAAGCCTGGAAGGGATATTAGAATACTTGTAATAGGTGACGAAATTGTTGCTGCGTACTATCGTGTTCAACAGAGCGTAGAAAACTGGAAAACAAATATTGCCCAAGGAGCTCGGGTGGATGTTATAGAGAAACTGAATGAGGAACTTGAGTCTCTTAGCTTTAAAATTTTAAAAACGTTGAATCTGTATTATGCTGGAATAGATGTTGCAGAAACAAAAAACGGTTATGTTGTATTTGAGGTGAACGCCTCTCCACAATGGAGAGGGGTTCAAAGGGCAGTAGGTATAAATCCGGCAAAGAAGCTAGCCAAATATGTCATATCATTAACAAAGCAATAACATAATAATTTTATTCCTATGATGACTATGCAAACCAGCTGAATAATGATGAAGAGCTCTCGCACTGACGTTGAATGTAAAAATTGCTATGCATTGATGTAAAACTCCAATCCATTCTTTCGTAAGTCATTTACTACATTATTTACCGCTTCCCTAGAAGGAATTTCCAGCAATACCTCAATATACGTATGGAGAGGTGGGATTTTCTCGTGGAACCTCTCGTGCTTTATATCGACTATATTGCATCTGTGTTTAGCTATGACTTCTGTTACTCTGCTGAGTATGCCAGGCATGTCAGGTACGTATCCATATATCTTTACCATCCTTCCATGCTTTAGCAATCCTCTAATTATAACCCTGTATATTGACGTTAGATCGGCATTCCCACCTGATATTATTGCCACAACATTTTTGTTCTTGATATCTCGAATTTTACCACTAAGCAATGCTGCTACAGTTGATGCCCCTGCCCCCTCAACTAGAGTTTTTGCTCTTTCGAGAAGTAAGTACATTGAGTAAGCAATTTCATCTTCATCTACGGTTACTATCTCGTCAATATTATTTGAAATTATCTTAAAGGTTATCTCCCCGACCTTCTTTACAATAAGGCCGTCAGCAAGTGATGGTTTTACATCAGTCTGAACTATTTTATTCATTTCAATAGATTTTTTCATCTTTGGTGCAACAGAAGGTTCCACCCCAATTATTTTTATACCTGGTTTAATAACCTTCAGGACACTTATAATTCCTGATGCCAGCCCTCCACCACCAATAGGCACAACAACTACATCTATATTCTCCATTTGTTCTAATAATTCCCAAGCTATAGTTGCCTGCCCTGCTATGACATCTATATCATTAAATGGATGTATGTAGGCATAGTTTCTCTCGGTGGCTATACTCAATGCGAGAGACTCTGCCTCATCAAATATGTTTCCATGTAGTAGTACCTCTGCTCCATACCCGATTGTTGCTTCTATTTTTGAGATGGGTGTAGTAACAGGCATTACTATGATGCTTCTAAGCCCAAATACTCTGGAAGCAAACGCGACTCCCTGGGCGTGATTTCCTGCCGATGCTGTAACTATCCCTTTTACTCCTTCATTATATAAGTTGTGAGTTTTGAAGAGCGCTCCCCTAACTTTGAATGAACCAGTTTTCTGAAGATTTTCATACTTTAAATACACCTTGCATCCAGTTATTTTAGAGAATGTTGTACTTACGTCTAATGGTGTTATATGTATGTAATCTCTGATTATTTTTAGAGCAATTTTACTCTTACTGTGCACTTCTCTCATTAATCTATCTACGTCTGCCACCGCTATTTTAATTACACCATTGTTGTCTGTTGCTTCTATCGTTCTTCCTCGATGAATATAATGTTTTCTGGTTTAAATCCAAATTCCTCTGTAAGTATTCTTTTAAGTCTTGATCTATGATCTCCCTGTATTTCAATTTTACCATTCTTTATGGTTCCACCAGCAGCAAGCTTTGTTTTAAGATATGATGCGAGTTTTTTTAAATCAAACGCCTTCTCATCTATTCCTTCTACTATGGTTACTATTTTACCCATTTTTCTATGCTCAAGCTTTATTTTTATAACTTGAGACTCTACTTCTAATTGTGTACATAGTTCCTGAGGGAGACCTACACATAGATTTTCTGATTTCATTGATTTGCATGCCCAGTTAACAATGTAAGTCTAGAGCTTAAAAACCTGCTTCAGATTATAAGCATTTAGTGTTAAAGAATGCCCAAGTACATATGCCTAAAGTGCAGCAAGGAGTTTGATGAATCTCAACTGGCTGTGATGATGGCTATCAGATGCCCCTACTGCGGTTATAGGGTTATAGTTAAAAGTAGAAGTGGTGAGATTAAGATCCTTCGTGCAGGATAGATTCCTTAATAAAGTTATTTAAAGAATTACAAGCAACTTATCTCTACTTTTCTGTCTGCTCTTCAGTGCCCAGCGCCTTCATTAACTCCTTATATCTATTTCTTACGGTAACCTCTGTTACTCCTGCTGCCATAGCAACTTCCTTTTGTGTTCTCCTCTCATCATTTAACAGTGCGGCTATGTATACTGCTGCTGCTGCTACACCTGCAGGATCTCTTCCAGCAGTTACGCCCATTTCCCTAGCTTTTTGTATTATTTCTATTGCTGTTTTAACTGTAGCTCCACTTAAACCGAGCATGAACGCTATTCTTTGAGCATGTTCTGCAGCGTCAACGATAGGAATTTTAAGCGTTAATTCCCTAACGAGAAGTCTGTAGCATCTAGCTACCTCCTTTCTGCCACTCTTGGTGAATTTAGATATTTCATCTAGAGTCCTTGGAACCCCGTGTATTCTACATGCCGCATATAATGCAGCCGCAACCATGCTTTCGATTGCTCTACCCCGTACAAGCTCTCTTTCAACAGCCCTTCTGTATATTATAGCTGCTTCCTCCCTTACAACTCTCGGCATTCCCAGTTGATTGGCTATTCTATCCAGCTCATTTAGAGCTTGCATAATATTCCTATCTACATTGCTCTGAACCCTAGTCCTGCTATGCCATTTTCTAATACGTATAATTTCGAGCCTTCTCTTAAGATCTAGCCTCCTACCTGAAGCGTCTCTATCATACCAGTCTATAACTGTCGATAATCCACTATCATGCAGCGCTATGTTTATAGGTCCTCCAGCTCTGCTTCTCTGCTCCTTTTCTTCAGCTGTAAACGCTCTCCACTCTGGGCCTCTGTCAATTACATGCTCAGCTACAACTTCTCCGCTGTCTGCGCAAATCCATTCTCCACGAACCTCATCATATATTATGTTTCCACTTGGACATCTTGTTAGTACATCCTCTGGAGAAGGCTCTGATGGTCTGATTACCATGGTTACACTCCTCTTAAGCTTTTAGTGAGCAAAGCTTATAAGCTTTGCTATTCCCAATTTAAATACTAATATCATAATTAGATTGTGCTAACTCCTTATCACTATCATTAAACTATGCTTTGATGCTGGCCAGTCTTAGTAATACACACTTATATTTAACGTTCCACAGTGGTTAAGAATAGGATAACAATATCATAAGTTTATAAAGCTCTTTCTAATTCCAGAAACTGAAGAAGCTGTAGCCGGGTCGTCTAGCGGCCAAGGATGCGGGGCTCTGGCCCCCGTGACCGGGGTTCGAATCCCCGCCCGGCTACCAACATCTCATAACTTTTAATCCTATAACCTCTGACATCATGGCTATCAACTCCACTATTATCTTTGCTACCACAAATGCTGTTATCTCTGAAGGGTCGTACACCGGTGTCATTTCAACTATATCGACTGCATATGTGTTTGTACCAATTATTCTGTATAGAATGTTTAATAGTGTGTGTGGACTCATTCCTAGGGGTTCTGGTGTTTG
Source organism: Ignisphaera sp. (assembly GCA_025058535.1). Classification (GTDB taxonomy): domain Archaea; phylum Thermoproteota; class Thermoprotei_A; order Sulfolobales; family Ignisphaeraceae; genus Ignisphaera. The sequence goes on from JANXEL010000083.1 coordinate 10,700, forward strand.
GACGCCTGGTGCATATGATGGGTCCAAGACATCAATATCTATGGAGATGTACTTGGCTTTACATGCTGAAACTGCACCCTCTATATCGTTCATTAACTTTGAATCCACTGCATCTCCTATGATTCTAAATATCTCCATATTCTTTTCACCATCAATACTTCTATAGAACTCTTCTTCCTCCCTACTTACAGCTCTAGCTCCAATAATTACTATCATTGATTTCGTCTCATCGTGTATCCTTCTAACGACAGTCGCATGGTTGTATTTAGAGCCTAGATAATCATCTCTCAAATCCGTATGAGCGTCGAGCACTATTAGACAGGGTTTGACATAGTTCTTTGTATACGCTCTAAATGTTGCTAAGGTTAGTGTATGTTCTCCTCCCAGCAAAATGTTTCTTCTATTCATTTCTTTAAAAATGCTATTCATAACGTATTCGATTCTGGATAACGTTTCTATTAGATTTCCCGGTATAATTGATATGTCACCTAAATCATTAGCACCTATGCTTGTAACATCGATACTGTTTATGGCTGAACATAATTCCAGTGATTTTGAGGCCCGTCTTACGGCCTTAGGTGCTAAGGCGCTACCACTTCTATACGAAGTTGAGATATCTAGAGGTACTCCAATAATTGTGTATGGAGTTGCACTTCTATCCTTGTTTAATCCTAAAAAAGCTTCTGAATCTGATAAACTGTTTATGAATAGGGTGTACTCATCATTGATGACCACGACCTTCCACCTAGAGCAGGCTGTTACAGCTTAAATACTGTGAATACTAACCCATATAGAGATATAATTTTTAATAACCTATTAATCCTAAACGTGTTAGAGCTCTATACTGAGGAAGCGTATATAGTGTGGTGCTGCACAAATGGGGTCTTCAAAATATGAAAAAATAATTGATTATGCTGTTAAGAGAGGTTTTCTATGGCAGTCATATGAAATATACGGTGGTCAAGCAGGCTTTTACGATCTAGGACCTCTCGGCGTTCTACTGAAAAACAATATCATTAATCTGTGGAGAGAGTTTTTTGTAAGGAAGCATCAGGAATTCGTCGTGGAGATCGAAACCCCCATCATTACACCTTCTATTGTATTTAAGGCTAGCGGGCACGAGGAGAGTTTTACAGACTATGCTGTAGAATGTACACAGTGTCATAGAATATTTCGTGCAGACCATCTAATTGAAGAGAAGCTTAATATTTCTACCGAGGGTTACCCGGCTGAGGAGCTTGAGAAGCTAATTAATGAAAACAGCATCAAGTGCCCTGTATGCGGTGGTGTATTAGGTAATGTGAGGAAATTTCTCCTACTGTTCCAAACACACGTAGGACCATACTCTCCTGAGAATCTAGCCTACTTAAGACCTGAAGCAGCCCAAGGAATGTTTACAAACTTCAAGCGGGTATATGATTTAGCTAGACATAAACTGCCTCTAGGTATTGCTCAAATAGGTAGAGTTGCTAGAAATGAAATTTCGCCAAGACAAGGCCCTATCAGACTTAGGGAGTTTACCATAATGGAGATAGAGTTCTTCTACGATGAAGCTAATCCCAACTGTGACCTCCTTTATGATCACTGTAGGGAAGAGAAGATACAAATCCTAACTGGCGAACAGAGACAGAGAGGAGAAGATAAGCCAGTGAGTATTTCACCAGCTGAAGCATTTAATGATGGTATTATAAAGAGCCCATGGCTCGCTTATTGGATGTGTATAGCGAGTAAGTTCATAAATGCTCTGGGGGTTCCTGGTAGCAATAGCTATTTTGAGGAAAAGCTACCTCATGAACGTGCACACTACTCCAAGCAAACATTCGACCAAATGGTTATCGTTGATAGATGGGGTAGAGTTGAGGTTTCCGGACACGCATATAGACACACCTATGATCTGGAAAGACATATAGCGTTTAGCAAAGCTGATTTATATGCAGTAAGACAGTTGAAGACTCCTAAAATAGTTAAGAGAACTGAGATACAGTACGATAAGGTAGCCATTTTAAAGATGTTTGGGTCTAGAGCTGGGGATGTGTTTAAGGTTATATCAACCATAAGCAGGGATGAACTACTAAAAATTGTGAGTTCTGCTCAAGGTGATAGTATAGTATTGAACAACATAGTAATTCCAAAGAGCGTATTTACTGTTGCTGAGGTTGAAGAGCAGCAATGGGTTGAAAGATTTGTTCCATCAGTTTCAGAACCTTCATTCGGGGCCGAGAGGCTTATGTATATAGCAATGGAGTATGCGTACAGTGAGCAAGAGGATAGAATTATATTGAAATTCCCCCCTAAAATTGCTCCAATAAAGGTTGGAGTGGCTCCACTTGTTGATAGAGAACCCCTCAAACAGTTTGCAAGGAAAGTCTATGAAGTTTTAAAGGAGCGTTACTATGTCATGTACCTTGAGGGGGGTACCATAGGCAGAAAATATGCGTTAGCTGACGAGCTGGGCATACCATTTGTTGTAACAATAGATTATGATAGCGTATCAAAAAATGATGTTACCATTAGGGAAAGAAATAGCAGAAAACAAGTGCGCGTTCCGTTCAGCGATTTACTAAAGGCTATAGATTTAGGGCTCGATGGTCTTGACATCTCCATCATTGGCTATCCAATAGTTGAATACTATAGTTAATCTTATAATCTCATTCACAAATATATTTATGAACAGGACAGATTTGATAACCTTGGCCAGAAAGGTAATCGAAGATGTCCGAATCCTCCGGCCTAAGTGGAGGCAAAATGACTAGTAGTCAAGAAGTAGGAAAGGAAGAGGAGATAGAATTAGAAGAGGGGGCAAAAGTTGACATCAAAAAGTTGGTCTCCATAGTTCCACCCCCATCATCATTATTCTCTAGACAGAGATCTGGCATAAGGGAGAAAAGACTGAGGTTGAAGTACGACCCAAATGTGAGAGAGGGTGAGATAAAAATATCATCAGTACTAGCGAGGGAAATGGGTGTAAAGGAGTATATAGAGATAACTGTAGCAGGTAGGAAGAGGTTTAGGCTAAAGGCTATTATTGTTGATGAATTGGATGCTAATTACGTAAGTGTCAATCCTGATCAGATGAAACATCTAGGTATTTCAGATAATAGCATCTGCACAATAAGACCTATATAGAGGTTGTATGACTATAGAGAATCCCAAACTATTACAGCTCTTAAAAACATTTGAAGAGACCGTACATCTGCACACCAAGTATTTAGACAGATGCCGTAATATAGTAGTTTTAAAATCTAGGCCTGTGGATCAATATAGCAGCAGGTTACGTAAATTGAAAAGAATTTCAGAAAAACTTGAAAGAGTTCTCCAAGACATGTTAGACACAGTAAATAGCGGACATTATGATCATGAAATCGGTGAAAAATTAGAACTTCTATTATTCTATATTAGCGAGACAGCACTACCCAGTGAAAAGGAGGTTTGGAGTAGATTAGGCAGTGCCGTGCTAGCAACTGTGGGTCTAGATATAGATGAGCAGTTGAGCAGAATTAATAGAGTGGAGGTGCTCTCAAAGTCGATATATAGTACCATAGTAAATCTTAAATAAGGAAATCCGGCTCAACTTCAATATATCATTGATTGGTAGAGAACCAATATGTGTTTCAAATTTATATACCCTCACCTATTTATTAAAAATTAAGCAAGTTCACCTCAGGCTGTAAAAATGAGCAGCGATATAATTGAGCCAAAACAGCTCCAGGTAAGAATTACGCTGGCTGAAGAAAATTTAATTGAACAGCTAGACGGTTTCTTCAGCAGGGTGTTAAACATTATTAGTGAGATAGATGAAATGTTTGGTGACGTGTTTCAAGGTCGCTTGGAGGTTTTAAGAACAAGAATTGTGAAGACACTAGGGGTTAATAGGGATCTTAGAAATGTATATAGGAGTATTCTAGAATACGCCTCTCGTGTTGCACCTGCATTAGTATCTAGCATTCACTATTTCAATGTACTAAGCTCCTCCTCGGAATTTCTTGAAAGCACTCATAGATTATGCATGCATCTCTCCCTACTACAGACTCCATTAAAAATGGACGAAGATGTAGTAATATTTGTACAGAAAACCTTGAACCTATTGATAGATGGTGTAAATAGACTGCGGAATGCGTTAAAGATATACATAGAGGTGCCTGTGAAGATGGGTGAGGCCCTTAGTGAAATTCTAAAGGCCATACAGAATCTCAGAACATACTATGATGAATCCTATACAAGAGTTATAAAAGGAGGCATTGATATGGTATCCATCGCTATAATGGATGATATAGACAATATAATAAATTCGTTTATAAGGATATATGAGGCTTTATCATGTCTTCATGCAGTGAAGAGAAGTTAAATGATATTAACATAAGAATCTACACTATAGGTCAAAAAGGCTTCCTATTCGACAAAACGTTGGGAAATATTCTATTTAAGAAATTCTTTGGAAAACCTGTAAATGAGGTCAAGCCGAGTCCCCTAAAAAGTTACGATCAACCATTTGTTTTCTCCATATATGAAGTGCTCTACCTGTGTAACAAGGGTTTAATCTCAACCTCTATTGGGGGTGGTGATGTTAAGTGCAGCGAGCTTGAGGATTATGCTAATAAGATGGTTAATAACTTTAGCCTAAAGTACCGTGTGTATAGAGATCTTAGGGATAAGGGGTATATAGTTAGAAGCGGTATGAAATTTGGTGCTGATTTTACTGTATACGAACTCGGTCCCGGGTTAGAACACGCTCCTTATGTCGTTACAGTTACCTCAGCAGCAACGCTATTGCGGTCCATAGACATCGTGGGTCTTGGCAGACTTAGCCATAGTGTTAAGAAGAAGTCCGTACTTGCAATAGTTAACGGTAATGAATGTCATGGGGTTGATATAAACTATCTAGTTTTTAAGTGGGTTAAACCATAAGCTTATTTGCCAGAGGTGCATCTAAACAATATTGTTATCGAAATGTGGTGAAGCTCTTGCATAAACCGGAAAGAGGGGGTTCTTCCACCACATTACCCTCTAGAAGAGAGGAAAAATATCCACGCCACAGAGAAAAGCGTGATGCTTATAGAGGAAGGGAGAGGATTGAAGAAACCGCCCCTAAACCTATAGGATCCATGTGCAGCCCCTCATGTCCGCTCTTTAAATGCAGCAAAAGAGTGTTGATCGTAAACCTAATAAATGGTAAGCCTACTCCGTACTGCAGCTGGGTTAATGATAATTGTATAGGCTATAAGTGTCAGTATGCAATGTGTACGGTTAGGTACTTGCTGCCCGATGGCAAATGCTTATCGGCAATAAGAACGGAACCAAAGAGTGAAGATGAATTCATCAAAGAGTTAGAAAGTAGAGAAAGTAGCACCTCTCTTAAAAGTTTACTGAGTAGACGGGGCATCCGTAAAGATTTAGGAGTGGAAGATTTTTAATCTTGATCAAAATATCTAATTGAGCATCTATTGTATTTTTATTGTAAATCACAACCACAACACACGTACTAGGATTAAGGAATCTATGTATCGACCCCAAATAGCATGGTCACTCCTACAGTTTAGAGTTAAGCATTAGGAAGTCAGCTAGTTCGAAGAATTTGTTCAGACCTGCGCGAGTCTATCATTAATTCAACCCTTTCGAGCTTCATCATCCTGATGAAGAATAGCGCCGGGGGGAGGATTCGAACCTCCGACCACGGGGTTAACAGCCCCGCGCTCTACCAGCTGAGCTACCCCGGCACTCTGTATGCTGCTGAGCGTTAAGTTTAAGCGTGCTGAGGCTATAAGCTTATGTAGATTCATCAGAGTCGCTGGCCTCCTAGTATCGCTGCCATGGATATCAGAATTCCATAGATTGGAGCGGTAAATGGATCTGTATTAATTCTGAAGTCAACAAATCGTTCTTTTAGAAACCCCTTTCTCAAAGCTTCCATAGTGAACTCGTTCACTATGTGGTCCTCTATGGATGAGTACGCTAATACGAAAGTTTCTGAAGGGGTTGCAATCCTGTTTAACAGTGTTCTGGATGGTGCATTCATCACATACATATTGTAGCCGTGCTCCTCAAGATATTCACCCAAAGGCAACATGGTTTTAGACACAATTATGTTTCTACACGATTTCAGCATTTCTATGGCATCTCTATACCTATCCACGACGTCCTCTACTACAGATGAAATCTCTAATTCGTCTTTCATTCTATTTATTCTGGCTACCGCACTCCCTATATTTATGCCAACTTTCAGTGATGCAAGCAGCAGTGTCAATCTGTATATATCACTGTCTATTTCAATTATATCTATATTTCCAAATTCTCTGCTCCACTGTGCCCTGTATCTCTCATATATTACGTTAGGGAGTATGAAAATAGTCCTTATATTATTTATCAATACTGAGTGGAGAAGCCTTGCAACTGCTCTTTCATGCACAGCATCACTGTATATTATTGCTAGATCTAGTGTCTCTGCAATATATGGTAGCATCACATTATGCGTGTAGTCTCCATCTGCAGCCATCAGTGCTAACTCAGGTTTTGATATCTTTAAAATTGATGTTGTGTGTTGAACTAAGCCGTATGTGGCTCCGCAGTGTGCGATTAGTATGTTACCTGATTTTTTTATATGGTCTACAAGCTCCTGTGATATCTTGCTTGAAGAATCTTCGGATCTTTTGACAGCGCTTTTCACCCTTGCTACATCTATGTCTCTTCACCGCCGTACTCTTCTTCATGCAGAAGTTCTAGGAATAGCTCCTTATAGTACTCCTCCTTTTCTTGCTCTATTTCCTCTTTCTTCCTAGCTATGGTTTTACCATTGCTTATGACTGAGGTTGTGTGAACCCTACTGCTAGTTGATGTTGTTGTCTCTATTTTATAGGTTGACTGTTGAGTTGACGCCTCATATCCACATTTTGAGCACTTTAACGCTATGGTTCCTTCCTCCTTCTTAGTAGGTAGTAGGAGACCTCCACATTTAGGACAAAATTGCGTATCCATCACCCAACTATGTGGGTATGTACCTGCCTCTTCACAGTTTATAAACTTATGCATATCTTGATTCCAATTCATCAGCGTCTAGTGTCTTCTTCATTACCTATGCGGGCTACGTGGTAATACCTATCATCATCCAGTACAATTCTAACATTTCTATAGAGCTCTATAATCTTTTTGCACAATTTAGCTTCATCTTCATCAAGACAGTATGTGCATAGATTTTCTCCATCATCGAGCTTCACTATTATCCTTTCTCTATTTCTATTACACATCATGGAACTGATTGAGAGTACCTTGCCCGCCATTGCGTAACCTTCGATGTCTATAGGCTTTACATATTCTCTACACTCATCCATATCTCTACAACCTCTCTAGAGCCTCTATACCAAGTATCCTAAAAGCACTCCTGAGTATTTGATTTACAGCATACGTTGTGATGAGTTTAGAATTTCTCAAACTCTCATTAGCTTCAAGCACAATGGGCTCCTCATTATACCATGAGTTAAATTCGTCTGCTAGCCTAATCATATATGTGGTCATTATTGATGGGTCCAGCTCGGTGTAGCTTCTATAGAATACATCCGGATACTCAGAAATCATCTTTACCAGCCTCCATCTCCTAAGGTTGTTCTGCGCAAAGTGCAGATCCGCTTTTTCAAGAATTTTGCTCCAGCTAAGGTCTATGCCAAGCTCCCTAGCCTTCCTAAACACACCTTCTGTCCTAGCAAAAGTGTACAGCAGGTATGGCGCTGAGTTCCGCTCAAAGTTTAGCACACTATCCCAGGAGAACTTCACAGGTCTTGATGGGGTTACTGAGAGTAGGTAGAATCTCACAGCTGCCACACCTATGATCTCCGCCATTTCTTCAGATTTTGCACCTCTTTTTTCAAGCTCTGCTAGCGATCTCACTTTAGCTTCCTCTAGTACACTATCTAGGGTTACTATCCTTCCTCTCCTTGAACTCATTTTAGTTCCCTCTACGTTCACTATTTCATAGCTGTAGTGCACCAAGTTTTCTGCCTCTCTATGGTATCCTAGCGTGTACAGTGCTAGTCTAAGCTGTGCTTGTGGTAGTGTCTGTTCAGATGCGATAACATTTATAACCCTATCAGCATTGTACTCTCTGAACTTCTTTATTGAGTACGCTATGTCTCTAACTGTGTAGAGCGAAGTGCCATTGCTTCTTAGTAGAACTAATGGTGGTATCTCCAGATTTCTTGGTATTCTTAATCTATCCCTTATACCCTCTATTTCTAGGATTTGTTTAAAGTTAACTGCCAGTGTTCCCTTATACTCGGATGAGGCCTTCCTTAACTCCTCAACAATTCTGTCCACTTCCCCACTCCAAACTAAATCGCTCTCCCAGTCCCACACATCTATTTCAGCCTTGAATCTTTTAAGGGTTTGATTCAGACCCTCTATGCATAGAGATACTGCATTTCGGGCTTGCTTGCTAATCTCCTCTTCACCCATCTCATACCCTTTCATGATCTTTGAAATCTCGCTCTCGATATCTAGACCTCTCAGCCCCCCTAGGATTGCATCAAATATGTCTGGTGCTTGTTCTCTCAATCTTGCCGCATCTACCAAAAGGCTGTCCAATTCTCTTTGAATCTCTCTCTTCCTCTCATCACTACCCTCTAGCTCAAGCTTCCTCCTTAGAGATAGTGCCTCTACAATTGTATTTGTTATAGCGTAAACAAGCCCTATCCAGTGATCCGGTTTAATACCTTCTGGAGGCTCTGCACTCCTTAGCTGTTTAATCCCTAGTACAAGTATTGCTACTTGTCTTCCAACATCATTTATATAGAATCTCGTCTGTACATCGTTGCCCACAGCCCTATTTATATTTGCTATGAAGCTTCCTATTGCTGCATTTCTAGCAGCTCCTATGTGTAGTGGATGTACAGGGTTTGCAGAAACATACTCAACTACTATTCTCTTCTTCACATCCCTATACACCCCATACTCTGCCCCATTAACTATAACGGAATTGAGAACAAGCTCCGTGTACCTAGGTCTATTAAACCACATGTTTACATACATCCCCACTACATCAACTCTTGATATATAGTCACAGTTCTCTACAGCCCTCACTACTCTATTGATATATCTGTCTCCCCCCAGCAATTTAGATGACACTATAGTTAGATCACCGTACTCCTCGCGGGGAACTGTGAATGCTCCCTTAACAATGCTGGGATCTATATTCAGCTCCTTTGATATATTAATAGATACACAAGTTCTAACAATTTCAAGAGGATTTACAGTCATGGTTACGTAACACCAAATTGAACAATAGGATCTTCAAAATCTACCGGAAGCGGCTTTCCAGCCGCTACAATCTCCTCATACCGCTTATCGAGAAAGCCTATAAATATAGGACAGTTATCGAACTTACCATCGTATGGACATCTCTCACCAAGCCTAAGGAAGCAGAGCTTCTTCTTTCTATCATAGAATGGGCAGAGCTTGTGGTGCAGCTTAGCACTCTTAATCATTTTCTGTATCCAAATCTTTTTCTGGTCCTTTGACTTATCTGCAGCTGACTGCACCTGTTTATTCGACTCACTACCATCCAATGCAACCACCCTCTTGTAGCGATGTTATGAAAATCCAGTTCTATTTTAACATAGAGGTGTTATAAGCTGATATAGAAGTGGACAGTCGGAGATACACTAGCCTATCGACTAGTGCTGTATGTTAGAACATGAACATCGGTGAGCACTGTACAGGCCCATTTGTACCTGGCCTCACCCCAAACATTGGCGTCGGGCGATTGGGAACAGTGGGCTGAACCTCTCGAGCCTTAGGGCTCTCGAGGCTTACACCCCTGTCCCATCAACCCCGTCTTCTACGGGAGCCCTCCCCCTAGGCAGGGAACCCTGCCTAGGAGCGGCCGCCTCTTTTCGGGGAGGGGTTCCCGCTTAGATGCTTTCAGCGGTTACCCCCCATGGCGTAGCTATGCAGCATACGCCCTGCCGGACGGCTGCTACACCAGAGGCCACGGCAACCCGTTCCTCTCGTACTGAGGTTGCCTTCCCCTCAGGCGGCCCACACCCCCCGTGGGTAGAGTCCGACCTGTCTCACGACGGTCTAAACCCAGCTCACGTTCCCCTTTAATGGGCGGGCAGCCCCACCCTTGGGGGCTGCTGCACCCCCAGGATGGGAAGAGCCGACGTCGATGTAGCAAACCGCGGGGTCGATGTGGGCTCTCGCCCGCGACGACCCTGTTATCCTCGGGGTAACTTTTCTGTCATGCCCGACCCCCACCAAGGGGGTACGAGCGTTCGCTAGGCCACGGTTTCCCGGCCGAACCCCTTACTGTCAAGGGTTCGGTCAAGCCGGCTTTTGCCCTTGCACTCTACGGCGGAGTTCTGACCCGCCTGAGCCGGCCTTTGGGCACCCGTGTTACCTTTTCGCGGGTGTGCCGCCCCAGCCGAACCGCCCACCCGGTGCTGTCCCCCGGGCGTCCCCAGGGTAATGTCCCCGGCTCCCACTGGGTGGTGTTTCATTGTCCCCTCGGATAGACCCGGAGGCCTATCCCCACAGGGTCCCACCTACGCTATGCAGCAGGAGCCGAGGACATGCACCGGGCTGCGGTAAAGCTCCACGAGGTCTTCTCTCCCTACGGGGGGATGCCGGCCTGTGCACCGGCTCCGTGGGCTTCACGGGGACCCGGGCTGGGACAGTGGGGCCCTCGTTGATCCCTTCATGCGCGCCGGAACTTACCCGGCAAGGCATTTGGCTACCTTAAGAGGGTCAGAGTTACCCCCGGCCTTCAGCGGCGCTTCGCCGGGTTGCACCCCGGTTTCACGGACCGCCAGTGGCCAGGATTCGGCCCCCGTACACACCCTTTCGGGCTAGCGGGGACCTATGTTTTTATTAAACAGTCAGGACCCCCTAGTCACTGCGACCTGCGGATCCAGGGGTCTGCCCTAGAACCGCAGGCACCCCTTCTCCCGAAGTTACGGGGCTAATTTGCCGAGTTCCCTAGCCCGAGTTAGACCCCGCACGCCTTGGGCTCCTCACCCAGAGGCACCTGTGGCGGTTCTCGGTACGGATGCGGGGGATCGATCCACACCCCCTTTTCATGGGCCCCAGGGCTCAGCCGAACCACCCTAACGGGCGGCCATTCCTCCCTTCAGCCGGTTCTCACCTTTACGGTACTCCCCGGCCTTTGGGTAGTTAGCCAGGGCATGACTACCCTGGTCGGCCTACCCCGAGGCGTCGGAGGTGTGGCTTGCGTTACCGCACCTACCCCCGCAGCAGGGGAATATTAACCCCTTTCCCTTTCGGCGGATCCGAGTTACGGTCCGCCTTAGGACCGGCTAACCCTTGGCCGACAAACGTTGCCAAGGAACCCTGGCCCTTCCGGCGGAGGGGGTTTTCACCCCTCTTTGCTGTTACTACCGCCGGGATCCGCACTCGAGGCGGGTCCACCGGACCTCAAGGCCCGGCTTCTGCCCCACCTCGACGCCCCCCTACCGGATCATAGCCGCATAGCGGCTATGCCCCGGGGTCTCGGCGGCCGGTTTAAGCCCCGACCAATTTTCGGGGCCCCGAGCCTCGGCGGGTGAGCTGTTACGCACTCCTTAGAGGATGGCTGCTGTTAGGCCCACCTCCCCGCTGTCTAAGGCTCGGGACGCCCTTT
>JANXEL010000088.1 GCA_025058535.1 Ignisphaera sp.
TACAATACCAAATGTGCTAAGGGTAGTTACTGGAAAGAGAGATGGAGAGTTGACCGACTACAAATACGAAGAAATAGTAGTCCTTGAAACTGATGTTGATGATGTCACGGGAGAGATTGTAGGGCACACATTCGAAAAACTGCTTAAGTCTGGAGCCAAGGATGTTTCAGTAATCCCTATATATATGAAGAAGAATAGACCTGGATACACAGTAAGAGTTATAGCTGATACGAGAAACTATATGGATCTAGTGAGAATATTGATAGAGGAAACAGGGACTCTGGGAGTCAAGTGCATTGCGTGCAGCAGAGTAGTAGTCCCGAATAGAGAGCTAGTTCCAGTGGAACTGGATATAGATGGTCGTAGAGAAATGGTCGTGCTAAAGATTAGTAGAGATAATAGGGGCAATATAGTAAGTATAAAACCTGAGTATGAAAGTGTTAGAGATGTGTCGCATAGACTCGGAGTACCTCTTAGAAAGGTTCTAAGCTTACTACATAAAATAGTAAATGAGAAACGCAACGTCGGTTAACGGCACATTGATGCTGATCTGTTGTGTGAAATGCTGGTTGCATTTGGAAATCGAAGAGTCCTTGTTTAGCAGGTAAATTTTAGTGTGCAGATCCCTGCAGTTGGTCAGGAGGCTCAATTAGTGGGAATCGCTATGCTGTTCTGCTGCAGAGTTTGTGGAACCACATACAGATCTGAAGAGGTATTGCACGGATTTATGTGCCGTACCTGCAGATCTCCCCTTGAGGTGTGCAGCTATAATGTAGAATGGAATCCACAAGGTGTTGGGATATCTAGATACCACTCGATGTTGCCTCTAAAGCCTGTGAGGAGCTTGGGGGAGGGATCAACACCGATAGTGCCTATAGATATGCACACTGTAAAAGTGATTTTCAAGCTGGAGTATCTAAATCCTAGTGGTAGTTTCAAGGATAGAGGCTCAACTGTAGCAATCTCACACGTATTTCAAGTTGGTGCTAAGTGTATTGTTGAGGATTCATCCGGTAATGCAGGTTTCTCAGCAGCACTGTATGCGAGAGTATTGGGTATAGATCCATATATAGTAGTGCCATCTGGTATTTCATACAGTAAGAGGGTGGCTATAGAGGTAGCTGGAGGAAATATAGTTGAAGCACCTAGTAGGGAGGAGGCTTCGTATAAAGCTAAGGTGCTATCCTCCGAGAAGGGTTGCTACTACGTTAACCACACTTCGAATCCACTCTACATAGAGGGATATAAAACAGTATCCTACGAAGTGTTTGAGGAGGTGGGAGAGATTGATGCAGCAATAGTGCCGGTAGGTTCAGGAGGACTGTTTATAGGAATCTACAGAGGCTTCAATGAATTGTATAGAATGGGATTTATTAGGAAGAGGCCAAGAATGGTGGCCGTACAGGGAGTGGATGTTGCGCCCATATACGAGCGACTGTATGGCTCTAAGGATCTAGGCGGAACATCAGTATTAGCGGACGGTATACGGATACAATCACCACCGAGGATAGATGAAATCGTTCAAATCATTGAAAAGAGTGGAGGGATGGTGACTCTGGTTAGTGATAGTGAAATTATAGACTCTATTAGAAGGTTAAGAGACCTGGGATTTATAGTGGAGCCGACATCGGCCACAGCTCATGCAGCGCTAATTAAGGTTGTAGAAAAGCTAAGAGGAATGAATGTAGAGACCATACTGGTTCCATTAACAGGTGCTGGTATTAAAATGCTGCCTCAGCTCAAACAAATACTAGGATTGTAGCAGACTATTCTGGTAGCTAATGCTAGTATTGAGTAGCAACATTGTGGTACTTTTAATCAATTCCTGAATTGCATAAAGTATTTGTTGTGTGAGAGGTGTACATGCTATCAAATAGCATGAACTAGAATAGAGAGTTTTTATCAAATACTGCATGTCCTTCGATTATGGTTGCAACAACCTCCAGATCTTTATTAAGAACAACAAGATCTGCTCTATATCCTGGTTTGATTAGACCTATTTTCTCCCTCTCTATCGCTCCTATTGACTTTGCTGGGTTGGCAGCCGTCATTATGAAAGCGTCCCTCATGCTATACCCAAGAGAAACAATATTTCTGAATGCTCTATCCATTGTTAATGTACTTCCAGCCAGGGTACTACCATCCACAAGTTTTGCCACGCCACCTTCAACTATAATCTTTAATCCGCCGAGCTCGTAGATGCCATCCGGCATACCGGTAGCTGATATCGCATCTGTTACGATAACGATTCTATCAACTCCAGCGTAATCTATCGTAAACTTCAGCATCTCTTTTGATACATGAATTAGATCTACTATCAACTCCAAGTATACACCAGGAGTTGATAGCAGAGCTATAGAGGCCCCCGGTTCCCTGTGATGAATTCCTCTCATACCATTGTATAGGTGGGTGGCCTTTGAAGCACCAGCTAGAATACCCCTAGAAGCCTCTCTGTATGTTGCATCTGTATGCCCTATTTGAACGAATATACCCATTGTGGATAGGGCTTCTATAAACTCTATAGCTCCCTCAATTTCTGGAGCAACTGTTACCTGCCTTATAAAACCTCTGCATGTATCGATGTACTCGCTGAACTCTTCCATGCTCGGCCTTCTCACAAACTGTTTATTCTGGGCGCCAGCACGACTACTATTTATGTACGGACCTTCTAGGTGAAGTCCTAGAAGCCTAGCTCCAGTAGATGGTAGCCACATACTATAGGCTTTCGTAAAGGCTCTGCATATCTCAATAATAGCACTGTGTGGAGCTGTCACGGTTGTTGGTATAAAGCTTGTTACACCGTACCTAGGCAAGACTCTTGAGATAGATAGAAGGGAGTCCGGCTTAGCGCTCATAACATCGAGTCCGAGAATGCCGTGTACATGAGTGTCTATAAACCCAGGGCCAACCACGTGGCCATCTAGATCGATTGTAGCCATACCATCGGTGGCGCAAAACCCTTCGCCAACTCTAGAGATGTACCCATTTTCAATAGCTATACAGCCCTTATCAACGGTGGAGTAGGGTGTATATATGGTTGCATTTCTCAAAATAACTCCGCTAAATTCTCTCATTAAAACCACCATTTAAAGCTTCTCTATATGTAGATATGCTTTGGGAAAACAGAATATAATCTAACATGCGATACTGCAGTCTACGTTATGAATAGTGCTGTTTATATATTGAAGGTTTGTATAGCTGGTGCTGAGCATCCTTGTGGACATAATTGCAGATAAGGGATTCACTTTTATCAAAGCTTATTTTAAGCGTAATTTCATCCTAAAAAGCAGCGATAAAAATGATAATGCCGCTAATCCTATTCGTAACCTCAATCACACTTGCTTTCATCCTCATCATTAAAAGGTTCAATATAGCACTAGCGCTAGGAGTAGCACTACTAATCTACTCAACACCGCTTCTAGGGCTGGATGTTATAGAGATCTCTGTAAGGACTTTTAATAGAACTCTTTTTGAAACAGTGTTCTCACTGATGTTAGCCATGTTTGTAGCTGACCTGTACAGATCGACATATGCAGCGGAAAGTGTGGTTAGATCCCTCGAATCATTGAGCCCAAGAACAGCAGCTATTTCAATACCAGCTATTGTTGGGCTTCTCCCGATGCCGGCCGGAGCCTATGTTTCAGCAACAATAATCAATCCACTGTATGTGAAATGTAGATTGAGCTCCGACGAGAGAACCTTTTTGAACTACTGGTTCAGACACATATGGATTGTAGTGTGGCCTCTATACCAGTCAGTAGTGCTAGCTTCAGCTATACTCAATACGAGCTTCTATGCTATACTCTTACACAACTGGCCAATATTTGTAGCCGCAATACTGGGGGGCGGTATTGCCTCGAAGCCAATCCTACAAAAAATTAACAGTGGCTGTATAGAGTCCAGGGAAAGGAATCTTAAAGGTCTAGTTCATCTATGGCCGTTTGTGGTCGTGATCGTGACTATTCTGCTGTTAAAGCTACCTCTACCACTAGTGCTATTTATTATTGCTATCCTGCTCATTTTAGTCTACAGGCCATCGGTAAACATGATTAAGAATGGGCTTAGGTACTCACTAGATCCGACAATTATAGCTCTTATAGTTGAGTCAATGATTTTTAGCAGAGTTGCGGCGGAGACAAAGCTTGCATACCAATTAGCAGAGTACTTAGTACCGTATGCTGATATAGCCGTGTTCTTGATACCTTTTCTAATGGTTATAGTAACGGGGTTTGAATTTACGTTTGTAACCATTGCATTTCCTTCACTACTACCCCTTCTCACTGGTCATAGAGCAACACTGGCATTTTTAGGAGGCTATGCAGGGGCAATGCTATCACCCGCACATGCATGTTTCGCGCTCTCTGCAAAGTTCTTTAAATCAAATTTGTGGGATGTATACAAAAAGCATCTCATTCTGGCGACCGTCATATCAATACTGATAGCGGTAGCTATGCTGATGGTAACCAGCAGCGCAATATTTTAGAGACGAGCAGTGTACTGTTGTTTAAAAATGATGTGGGTGTGGTTATTATATTTGAATTAATCCCGATGATATTCTGCCCTCTATGTTTCTAGCTTCTATAAATGCTAGTATCCAGGCTATGAACTGCAGTAAGTGTATAAATATCCCTATTATCAGAAGGATTGCGGCTACTAAAAACGTTGTTGAATTAAATGTGTCTCTAAGTTTGAAGAAGTAAACTATGTTACCTATATAACCTAATAGGAAGAGTATACCACCTATTATAGCGACGGCCAAACCGCCAATTACAGTGCCGAGATTTATGGAGATAGCACCAGCAATGATGAGCAGTAAAGCTAAGATTAGTATTGCAGCCCCCCAGATGTAACCTATTCTTAAAAGCTTTGATGCAGTTGAAAATTCTGCAGGTTTCCATTTAGCAAGCTGTTTTGCAGATGGAAGCAAAAAGGCATACACTGCCACAATGATCATTACCAAGCCTACCAGAATGGCCATGAATACTCCAATGAATACTCCAATTCTCGCGATAGGCACTTCCATCGTGCTAAGTAGAAATGCGGCACCTAGTAGAGATAGAGATGAAGCTGCTATGATTAAGGTAGCGATTATCTGCAGTAATGAGGCTATTCTTAGCTTGCTTAGGGCAGCCACTATCTCCTCTCTTTGTTTCGAATTTAGTGTGGTAGTTTCTGACACAAAACCCCCTACATACTATACCCTGCATTTCATTTATAAATCTTTCTCAACACTTTAGCATTTCAAATGTATTGCATGGTAAGAAGAGCGTATCAGAATATTTAAATCTGGGTCTTTATTTAGAATCGAGGTATTTTTACATACACGGGTCGAGTTCACCATGTCTAATCGCGAAACCTATATGGGTGTAATAGTAGCCATGCTTATAGCTACAACAATAGGTTCTTTTTCTGTTTTTGTAGTAGGAACTGTCGCTAAGCTTATTATGAATGATCTGGGGTTGAGCTATAGTGTAATGGGCGCATCTATATCGGTACAGAGGGTAGCATCGACATTGTCAGCACCTTATATAGGTTACATGATAGACTGTATAGGACCCTTTAGAGTGCTTACTGTGGCTGCAGTATTTTCAATTCTTTCATTATTTATCACACCGCTATCAAAGGAATTATGGGCTTTCCTGTTGACAAGAATAATGGCAGGGGCTGTCTTCCCTGCATATTGGCCATCTTGCACAAAGATAGCTTCACTTTCAATACCGAAAAATAGATTGGGATTAGCTATAGCGATATTCGAATCAGGATCCATAGTTGGTGTGGTGCTAACGTATATATTGATTCCGTACACAGAATCGTGGGGGCAGCCATTCATTGTTCTGGCGACGGTTTCTCTACTGCTACTCCCAATAATGGTATTACTACTACCAAAAAATGTGGGAGATGGGTACAGGTACTGTCGGAGAGGACGGAGTGCTGTGGATGTAGCTATAAAGCATGGAGGTCTGCTAAGGAACACTATTTTAGTATTTTTTGCATTCCTACTTGCCTTACAGCCCTGGGCATTCTATACATCATGGCTTTCAACGTTTCTGGTGGAGAAACTTAGGGTTGAATTGGAGGATATATGGATTCCGATGACTATATTTCTACTGATTGGAATGGTCTTTGGGATGCTGTCATCAGCTGTATCCGATAGAATGGGGGGTTTGAAGGGTAGGAAGACGGTTCTCGTATCTACTCTGGCCATCACATCAATCTCACTACTCATGCTCGCCATAGTGGAGCAGAGTGTGTATACATGGACCTTCCTAGCAATATCCATTATCTCACACAGAGCTTTTCTACCCCTTGCTTGGACGATTATTAGTGATACAACACCAGAGGCTTTCACGGGCACGGTAAGCGGTGTTAATGCACTAGCGGGACAGATAGCGATGATGATAGCACCTGTAATTATTGCATATACTAGAGAGGTTCTAGGAACCTTCGACAGCTCTGTAGCACTGCTATCCTTATTCACAGCTGCATCTATACCGCTATACTTACAGCTAAAGCCAATCAAGGTGAATACCTGTTATCAATAGGTGCGTATCTTTGAGAACCATAATACTTTTAAATGCTCCTCAAGAGCACTTCTAGATATCTAAACTAGATATCTAAAGCCCAAAGTATGGTGTAATAGAGATGGTAAATACAAAGTTACTAGCAGGAATAATAGTTGCACTAGCCATAATCGGTATAGCATACTACCTCATATCAGTACCGCAGAAACCGCCTCAGCAATCTCCTGCACCATTGCCAACCCCTACACCCAGCCCAACGCCTACGCAAACAGTGGCGCTGCCGCAAGCAAACAGGTACATTGTTGTAGCATACAGAGATCCACAGCCTATTGATAGAGATCAGCTCGTCCCATACTCCAACATAAACCCAGGGTTCCTCAGAGATCCCGTAATGGATGCCCTCATTAAGGCGGGAAGGTCTGTAACCGATACCGAAATTAGAAGAGCTATATACAACGCAATTCAGAAACTTTCAAATGACAGGCTATCACTTATATGGCTTGTACAGGCAAGAGATGTTAGAGTGTACTGGGACTGGATAAAGGGTATATACTTCCATCCAACCTTTGTATATAGGATAGATGACCTGTATAAGGAGACACACGCTCCGAATCCCAACAAACTTGTTATTGGAGAATCCGAAGAAGGTCATAGTTTGGATCCGGCAGTGACCTACTGGGCCTTTGACTGGTTTGTAATACATCAGATATACGAAAGATTGGTGACGTACGAAAGGGATACCGTTGACTACGTTTCACCTAGCTTAGCAGTTGCTTGGACTCGCAACGAAAAAGGTGATGAATGGTACTTTGTAATAAGAGGGGATGTATTGTTCTACGATCCGTGGGAGAACAGAACTATACCTCTTACCCCAAATGATATTGTCTACTCCTTTAAACGTGTAGCTACAATGCATCTAGACCCATCGTGGCTCATAGAGGAGTTCATAAATGTTGACGAGACAACTGTTTTGAGTGAGGAAGAGTTTAAGGGCATTCTATCAAATGGTCTGTACACCGAATTCAGAGGTGTGAGCAGAAAGGTCTCATCGTTAGAGGAGCTCCTCTCGTTCTTTGGGTACAGCGGTAATATAGCGGGATTTGTAAAGGTGAAGCTAAAGTTCCCATATGTACCAATACTATCGGTGTTGGCAACAGTGCCAGCTAGCATAGTTAGTATGGAGGTTGTAGAAGCACATGGAGGTGTCAAGCCTGGTGAGGAAAACCAGTACCTATATGATCACCCCGTAGGCACAGGACCTTACTACCTAGTTGAATGGGCACATAGACAGTATTACAAGCTGAGAGCTAATCCGTACTACTGGAAGGGCAAACCAGCTATAGAGGAGATTGAGATAAAGCTTATACCAGAGGATTCGACGAGAATAATGATGCTGAAGAAGGGTGATATAGATATAGCACTAGTACCTCCATCACTTGTAGATCAAGTTAAGGATGTTGAGTTGGGGAGTAATAAACTTGTGGTTGACGTTGCTCCATCATTTTGGATCCACCATGTTACGCTTAACTGTGAGAGATACCCATTCAACATATCAGCATTTAGAAAGGCTTTGGCGTGGGCAATACCATATGATACAATAATATCAACAGCATTCAATGGTCTTGCAGATCAAGCCTATGGAGTTATACCCCGTGGAATGTTCGGCTTTCAAGATGATGAGCTCACTAAATATAGCTACAACGAGGATATGGCAAGGAAGTATCTAAAGGAATCCGGAGTTGATCCAAAGTCTATAAGCATAACGATTATAGTTACGCAGGGTTATAGTGAACAAGAGCAGATTGCTACGATAATACAGTCCTCATGGAGCAAAGCTCTGGGGATCGACGTTAAGGTTCAGGTGCTGTCGAGACCGATATTCAATGAGAAGCTTATGAGTGGTGACTTTGATGCTCAAGTGCTTGGGTGGGGTCCTGATTACATAGATCCCGATGATTATGCGGGGCCGCTGCAGTCGGGCGGATACACATTTGCAGACATAGCAGTGTACACTGTAGCATCATCCAGCGAGGTCTCCAAGTACATAGATCTCAATGAGGCTACCGTAGTTACATATAGAGATACACTTATAGTTGTAGGTAGGGCAAGGTAGTTTTTAACCAGAAACATTTTTTATCTGGATGATGATGGATGGGAGATATAAAGAGGTATATCGTTAGGAGAACACTATCCTTCCTACCCACAATTCTAGGCGTACTGGTACTAACGTTTGTGATCAGCCATATCATTCCTGCAGATCCTGTAAGGGTATGGGCGGGTGGATATAAGGCGCGGCCTGAAATTATTGAGGAGATTAGGAGAAGGTACCACCTAGATAAGCCACTATATGAACAGCTGATACTCTATCTTAATGATGTATTTAGTGGTAACTGGGGAGTTTCTCCTATGAGTAAGAGGCCTGTGCTAGTTGATATAGCAGAGTACTTTCCTGCGACACTTGAACTATCGATAGTTTCAGGCCTGCTTCTCACTATTATTGGTATTCCGATGGGATTAATAGCCGCTCTAAAGAAGGACAGCTTTATTGATCATGCTATAAGGGTGGTTGCACTTATAGGAACTTCTGCTCCTGCTTTCTGGCTTGCTATAGTTCTTCAGTGGATTTTCTACTACTATCTAGGGCTACTTCCAGCCACAAGTAGGGGTACCCCACCCTCTATAAGGTATACTGGAATGTACGTTCTTGATAGTATTCTGACAGGTGATGTAGAGCTCTTTATAGAGAATCTGAAGCACATACTTCTACCAAGTGTGACTCTAGCCTTTACGGGGTTGGGAATTATTGCTAGGGTTGTAAGAAATACTGCACTAGATGTTGTATCCTCAGAGTTTATAGACTTTGCTAAAGCAAGAGGGCTGCAAGGGCTGCAGCTATATAGACACATATTAAAGAACTCGCTTATTCCAGTGATCACTGTGTTAGCTCTTGAAATTGGTTATATACTTAGTGGTGCTATTGTTATAGAGACTGTGTTCTCCTGGCCCGGAATAGGACTGTATGCGGTCAACGCTATAAATAGTCTTGATTATCCAGCAATAATGGGTGTGACCCTATTAATAGGCCTCATTTTCATATTCATAAACTTCATTACAGATATTGCATATGCTGTAATAGATCCTAGGGTAAGACTATGAGGTGGAGCCAGAAAGGCAGCACGGTCCTCAACAATCTAAGGATGCTTATACAGTTAACGAATGAGTGGAAGCTGATACTACTAGTCATCAGAAAGAGTCCACTGACTACAGCAGGGCTTGTAATAGTCTCGGGATTTGTAATCCTTGGTATTGTAGGACCGTACGCAACTCTCCACGATCCAATTATGATAAGCGTTACTGGTGCCTTGAAGAGACTTCACCCTCCCTGTTTAGAGCATCCGTTCGGAACAGATGAATATGGGAGAGATCTATTTAGTAGAGTGCTGTATGGCGCCAGAGTATCACTGGTAGCAGCACTAAGTGTAATGGTCATAGCCGTGCCCATAGGTGTACTACTCGGCTTGTGCTCAGGATACTACGGAGGAATTGTGGATGAAGTGATCATGAGGATAACGGACATATTCTTGTCATTTCCGGGGCTGGTTCTAGCAATTGCACTTAGCGCTTCACTTGGAGCTGGGTTGACATCAGCAATTATAGCTTTAGCAGTTGTCTGGTGGCCGGGATACGTAAGGGTGATTAGAGCACAGGTTCTCGTAGTCAAGGAAATGCTATTTGTAGAGGCTGCAAGAGCTATAGGTGTGAAGACTAGCAAGATACTGTTTAGGCACATCCTTCCAAACTCTATAACGCCACTCCTGGTTCTGATAACCTTTGATTTTGGCTCGGTAATACTGGCAAACTCTGCCCTATCTTTCATTGGACTAGGTGCACAGCCGCCAATACCAGAGTGGGGCAGGCTCATAGCAGATGGTAGAAGGTGGTTTCCAGATAAGTGGTGGTATTCATTCTTCCCCGGTCTAGCCATATTAATAACGGTCCTCGGTTTCAACCTTCTCGGAGATGGGATTAGGGACATGATGGATCCGAGATACAGAAGGAGTATTGAGATGAAGGGGTAGAAGTGTATGAAAAAGATACTTGAGGTTAAGGATTTAAGAGTTCATTTCTACACTTATAATGGCACTGTTAAGGCTGTTGATGGAGTATCCTTTGAAGTTTATGAAGGTGAGGTGCTGTGTATAGTTGGTGAAACAGGCTGCGGTAAATCTGTTACTGCTAGGGCCATAACGAAGATGATCAGATCGCCCGGCAAGATTGTGGGCGGAAGAGTCCTATTTAACGGTATCGATATACTAGAGCTAGATGAGGATCAGCTGAGCAGTATTAGGGGAAAGACCATCACCTACGTATACCAGGATCCCTCAGCAGCTCTAGATCCGCTCTATACAGCAGGCTACCATGTTGCAGAGACAGTTACGGCACACAGTGTGGGTATGAGGATTAGGGAGGCGCTTAGAAGAGCTGTGGAAATATTTCATGAGATTCTCATACCAGATCCCGAGAATAGGGTAAAGAGCTATCCACACGAGCTCTCAGGGGGTATGAAACAGAGGGTTGTCATTGCTACTGCGGTTGCTAATTATCCAAAACTCATAATAGCAGATGAGCCTACAACAGCTCTTGATGTAACTATACAGGCTCAAATACTAGATTTATTAAAAGAATTAAAGGGAAGGTACGGCTCATCAGTTGTAATGATAACCCATAATCTTGGGGTCGTGGCTGAGATGTGTGATAGGGTGATTGTTATGTACGCAGGAAAGATTGTTGAAAAGGCGCATACAGAGAGGTTGTTTGAAAATCCCCTTCATCCATACACAAAGGGCTTGCTCAACGCGGTTCCAAATCCATATAGAAAGACTATGCGACTTGAATCAATCCCTGGAGTAGTTCCAGATATGATAAATGTTCCAGAGGGCTGTAGGTTTCGACCCAGGTGTCCCTTTGCTACAAATGCGTGTTTAATAGAGCCTGAGTTGATCGAAGCCGAGAAGGATCACTATGTATCATGCTGGCTCACCTCTAAGGTAGGACAGCAATGAATGAGACCATACTTATTGTAAGGAACCTCAGGAAGTACTTTCCTGTGAAAGGCATCTTCTTCACGAAGGGCTACATCAAAGCTGTTGATGGTGTGACATTCACAGTTCTAAGGGGATCTACACTTGCACTTGTTGGTGAAAGTGGATCGGGTAAGTCAACAGTTGGGAGGCTTATACTGAGACTGATCGAGCCTGATGATGGCGAGATATTATTTAATGGAATGAACGTAAGAAAGCTGAAGAACACAGACCTTCTTGAATTTAGGAGGAGAACGGCCATAGTTTTCCAGGATCCATACAGTAGTTTGAATCCTAGGATGACCGTATACAATATTTTAAAGGAGCCGCTGGAGGCCCACAATATAGATGTTGGAGATGTTGAAGAGTACATAGTGAGTCTACTTGAGAGGGTTGGTCTTGGAAAGGAGCACCTCTACAGATTTCCACACGAGTTTAGTGGTGGACAAAGGCAGAGAATATCAATTGCAAGGGTGCTGGCACTTAAACCTGAACTCATAGTGTTAGATGAACCCACTTCCTCACTAGATGTGTCAGTACAGGCTCAAATACTAAATTTACTTAAAGATCTACAGGAATCCGATAAGCTCACATATCTATTCATAACACATGATCTTGGGGTTGTTAGGTACATAGCGAGTATGGTGGCTGTTATGTACTTGGGGAAGATAGTGGAGATTGCTGATACAGATAGCATATTTAGCGATAGCCGTCACCCATACACCAGGATGCTACTATCATCAATACCTGTACCCGATCCAAAGGTAGCTAGAGCAAGGGAGAAAGCAAAGCTTACAGGTGAGCCGCCGAGTCCATTAAATCCACCACCAGGCTGCAGGTTCCACCCAAGGTGTCCATATGCAATGGATATCTGCAGAAAAGAGGAGCCACCAGTGGTAGAAATTGAAAAAAGGCATATCGTATGTTGTCATTTGTATGTTAGGAGGTAGATAGGCCAGCCTGCTTCATGAGAAATCTATAGACGGAGCCCCATATCCTGCTGTCACTTCTTATTTTATTCTCAAAATTATTTATACCCATCCAGAGCTCCAGGGCCTTCAACACATCATTATTGAGAACTCCATCAACTTCACCTCTATAGTACCCTAGCTTCTTTAGTGCAAGCTGGATATTTTGTGCAACCTCGCTGAGGCTGTAAACATCTGATGGATCTTCCCTCTCAAGTATTGTTAGCTCCCATATTTCAAAGAGCCTGATGAGCTCGTTAACAGGGTCTGGATGGTCATCCACTCTGAGATCGACGTACTTATCAACACCCTCTAGACACCCACCATAGCCACCACAAGGTCTTAGAACTATGATGGCAGCGCTCTGCTTACCCCGCTTATCTCCTCCAGCACTATCACCTGCTTTAAGTGCTGCCAGCAGTTTATCGACTAGCTCTCCCTTGGTGTTCTCAAACGCTTTAGCCATAGACTCTACAACCTCTTCACCTGCAAGTATGTTGCCTTGAACTGCAAAGCCGTCACCAACGATATGTCCTGCGTAGGGAATGCAGCTGGCACCTGTATATGCGTATGCTTCACCCTTAGCGCTAACAACACCAATCTGTCTGTGTTCCCTTTTAGGATCACTTGAAAGCACGAGTTCTACAGCTTGCTTTGGTGTGTAGCGGTTTTCAAGCAGGTATAGAAGTATGGGGCCAAATTTAACATTAGCCCAGGCTTGTGTCGCTACAGCACCAACGCCCACCTTAACCCAGGGTACAACGGAGCCTACAGATATAAATTTGGATGATACAGCAACACCAATATCTCCTTTTTCGCGGTCCACAGCGACTATCGAAAAAGTCATAGTCAACACCAGGTAACACATATGAAAAGAGGTATAAAAGTGTAATCTCAATGATGGCTATACCAAAATCCGGGCAAACGCTACACAGCCCTATCCATGGTTGTCTAAATACTGAGACAACACTCATCAATTTAAAGAAATGAAGAGATTGATGGTGCAGAATAAGTAAGGGTATGCATCTAAAATCAGCGTTCTAGAGAGATGATCCCTAAATAAACCAATGCTCGCTAATTCTATAAATGCTAGATCTGAGGGAGATATTATGAACAGACTTCCGATAATGAAGAGGCTCGCTATTGAGATTAGCAAAACCATTTTCTATATATATGCATTTCTATGGCTCGCACGACCAAGGAGGGCAAGAACTATAGAGGATGTATATAAACTCTTCTACATAGATTTTCTAATGCTTGATGAGAGAGATGTAGAGATTGTTAAAATGAGGGAATACGAACTTATTACAAGGTGTAGAAATCCATGTCCTGTTCTAAAACTAGCACAGCATTTGAATCTCGATACAAGGTTTGTTTGTAGAGTTGTCTCGGAACCTGTCTGCAAGTATGTATTGAGGAGATTGAATCCGAGCATAGTTTTTGAGAGAAACTACAACTATATAAGACCTTATGCCGATGGATGCGAGGAGCGTATATACATTGAACGTCAAAAGAATAATAGATAGCCCTTCAGATCTACTTATAAGTTGCTGTAGCAGGGGAATAAGGCTGGATTGAAGCCATACGCTGTGGACAAGGTGAACACTAATGGAATTGGAGAAATTGGGATTTGCACTCATACTGGTGGGGATGATCATGGCCTTCACAGCAACTATAATTCCTCTATTTATCGCTTTATCTGCTGGAAATGTTGAGGTATCGGGTGGGGGCTGTATAGTGCTATTCTTCGTGCCAGTATGCTTTGGCTACGGAGAATTCGCTCTACAGCTGATAATACTAGCTATAGCTCTGGCCATAGTGTTGGCCGCAGTATCCTTTGTTATCCACAGAATGACTGCGGCCTCTCTAAAATCAGATAGGGCTATTCATGTGTAGCCAGCTCAAGCATAAGGATATTTATAGTATGGGAAAACCACTACCTTAACGTAAATAATCGCAGATGCACTTGGGTGTGCAAATGTGTGCAGATGTATCTATTTAAAAGGTAAGGTGTTCTCAGGCATCGGTGAAGGTAGGATCTATGTAGGGCTATACAAGGATCTGATAAAGAGTGTTCTCGGTATAGAGCCCTATCCCGGGACGCTTAACATAGCTCTAGATAACGCATATATTGCAGTAGCCGCAAGATTGTTTAAATCAGAACCTCATTTCATTATAAAGCCTCCAGCACCTTCCCTGGCAAGAGGATTGGTTTGGAAGGCCTACATAGGAGATGTAGAGTGCTTTATCGTTAGACCGTCTGTAACAATCTATAGCTATGATGTTATTGAGATTATCTCTGATAAGATGCTGAGAGAGCATCTTGGGCTCAACGACAACTCAATTGTTGAGATTAGAATACCGCTTAATGTAAACGATAACTGTTAAAACTTATAGATAGAGTGCCTTTCCTTTTAGTACAGGATACGGCTTGCTAAGGGGTGGTGATGAATGAGGGGTATTGAGGATATCATCGGTGGCACTCCACTCATAAAGCTTCAGAGGATTAGATCCAGCAGCGGGGCTGAGATCCATATTAAGCTGGAGTTCCTCAATCCTACAGGTAGTCATAAGGATAGGATAGCACTATATATGATTAAGGATGCCATTCGTAAATACGGTTTAAAACCAGGCGATGTTGTTGTCGAGGCCTCCAGTGGAAACACAGCTATATCGGTTGCCTCTATTGCTCGGAGATTTGGTTTGAGGCCTCTAATAGTCATTCCGAGAGGCACCAGTAGGAATAAGGTCGTTGTGCTGAGAATGCTGGGGGCTGAAATTATTGAAGGTAGTGATAACCCCTCTTCTAAAGAGTACTACATAGGGCTCGCAGAAAGGATTGCGAGAGAGCACGGCTGGGTTTTTCTGAACCAGTATGCAAATCCGGTAAATGTTCTTGCACACTATGAGACTACGGCTGTTGAGATATGGAATGCTCTTAATGGTGCTATCGATGCGTTTGTAATGGGTGTAGGGACCGGTGGAACCATAACGGGCGTTGGAAAATTTCTAAAGGAGAGAAAAAAGGATGTTCTCATAGCTGCTGTGACGCCCAAGGGCTCCCCACTTGCTGGTGGTTCGATAGGTAATAGAATAGAAGGTCTTCTCTACACAGACATACCTCCACTACTAGATAGAGCCATCGTAGATAGAATTATCGAAGTATCGTATGAAGAAGCCATTGACATGTGCATAAAGCTAGCAAAGGAAGAGGGTATTCTCGCAGGTGTATCATCAGGAGCCAATGTAGCTGGAGCACTGAAAATTTCAAGTGAGGTTAAACAGGGGAATATAGTTACGGTAATAGCAGATTCAGCATTCAGATACATAGATGAAATTGCAAGAGAATCCGATCTAGGGTTACCATGACCTGGAATAGCCACGTATGAGCCAGGGGATTGAGACACCATCTTCACAGATTCAGATCCGGGAAATAAGTGGTTGCACTCTCATCACAAGACTTACCTCAGATAATCATTTAGTGTAAAGCTGTGGCACAAAATTAAATGCTAGAGCTCTTGGCAACAGAGGTGCTTAATGCTGTTACTGTTAATGTTCATAATTTCGAGTGATTCATTGTGTCCAAAGATATTGAAGATTATGAAATTTGGTTGATATTTCAAAGATTTTGAGGTTAGTATTATAGGCTGCTAGTAATTCGATATGGAACCTTATCCAGTTTAGCTATACCTCTACCTATAACTGAATCTACATTTCTATTACTGCACACATAGCATAGAGGCTCTCCATTAATGTAGGTAGCTCTGGACTCCATTATGAGCTCTCCGCACTTGGAGCACCTTACGCTCCTGAATATGGGAGCTCTTTCAATCTCGTCAGTAATCTCAACCTCTTGCACCGCAAACTCTTCCTCAGGAATGCTAGCCATTTTATACCCTATCTCTTCCCATATTCGGTTGAGCTCCTCTACCTCTTCACTACTACCCCTCCTCTCAGCAACAACTTTCTCGAAGAGTTTGAGAGCTCTTTCAGAGAAGTACTTCGACCTTAGCTTCTCGGAATCTACGTAAACCCTAACACCCTTTTTCTCACCTCTTCTGATGAGCGTAAGAGCATTCTTACCTAGATCAAGATAGACAAGAGAGTTATTTCCAAACGTGCATCCTGTGGCTATCTGAACGCCATCAACAAGACAATTGTTGACTTCTACAATAGCTATAATATTCTCTTCAATAGTTTCAACCGTACCAGCCTTACCTATACCAAGTCTATTCATAGCTATTTCGGACATTCTAAGCCCCAGAACAAGGAAGGGGCATACGTGTCCATGGAATTCTTTTGCTCTATCTATTAGCTCACTGGATACTACTATGCACACCAACACAATAGGTGGGTGCCTACACAATATAAGCGTTTAAAAACATGTGAGAGAATAGGGAAAGTTCCTTGACGGAGCTTTAGTGGGCTAGAGGCATTCTCTACGCTATCTGTAGCTATAACACACTCTCACACTGTTTGTGACGCACATTGTCTGCGCTCCATTAGCACACTGACTCTATGTTGCGATCTTTAATCATCAGTGATGCTGTAGAGAATATTGAATTAATCGGACTGTCCATTAGAAGCCGCTTTGTTTTGATCATGGAAAAACTCATTTATTGGAAGGATTAGATTGTAGTAGGAACAACATTTCAAAGTTTCCATGGATGTATAGTACATGAGATGAGGTGTAGGTTTTACTCAACCCAGCCACAATACTGTGGTAATGCATCAGATTGCTATAAGCAGGATGAATACCACTAAAGATGACGACATGAAACTGTGTTGGAATATAGAATTGAGGCAGAGCTGAGTGTGCTGGTTTGGATATATATTGTGCGCTGTAGATCGTGTGGAGTGCTATAGATTCGGTTCTTTACTATTTTATTCTGTCCAAAAACCATTGTGTTGCTTAAGCAATGCTTTAGCTATCATATCTATGCTATCCCTCTTTATGTACCACCTAACCGGATTGCCTTCAACACGTTCCACTATACCGCACTCTAACAGTCTATAAAGTCTCTTCCATACTTGGAGGTACTTAGCACTCCTATCGATTTCCCTTCTTATAGCTCTATAGATGTTGGGTGTCGGTATTGCATGTCGACTGTTGAATGCTTTATTCTTCAGCATAATGAGTAGAATTGCTGTGTACAGTTTATCGCCTGCTATGGTATCTAGTACGCCGTACTCTTCCTTCTCGTCCTTATCCACATCTATCTCGAACTCCACAGCTCAGAGCACCTCAGCACTCCATTAAAGAGTAGTTAGGTGCTCGTAGCTAATAACGTGTCACACTAATGTTCAGTGAAGCAAGAGTTTTCTACTAATTAACAACGCATAGTATTGGATTCAATTGTGCTGAGACGCTAATGAAGAGGGTACCGTTAACTGTTGTTACCTACATTAATTCAGCAACGATCCCCTTTACTGAAGAACACTTTCGGGCTAACCTTCATTGTAGTGCTTTTGGATTTCTTCAATTGAACTGAGAACGAATTTTATGCTTTTGCCAAACAGCTCCGGTTTTTGCCCAATACCCATTCTTAGATAGCCTTTTAGCTCAAAACATTCACCTGGATTTACTAGCACTCTGTACTTTGTGAATAGCTCGTAAGCCAGTTTAAGTGAGTCTAAAGTCCACGGTATTTTTGCCCAGATAAAGGCTCCTGCAGACGGCCAGTAGATCTCCATGATACCTCCTCTATTTGAAAGTTCCTTCTTCAGAATCTCTATATTCCTTTCAACCAGTTCTTTAGCTCTCCTTCTAAGCTTCTCGACGTTGCTCCAGCTAAGGATTTTAGAGGCTATATAGTCGCTTAGTATCGATGGTGCTATGCTTGTATAGTCCTTCACACCAAGCAGCCTCTCAACAATCCTCTCGCTTTTTACTGCAACCCAACCTACTCTAAGTCCTGGAAGGCCATATACTTTGGAGAGACCTGATATAGAGACAGCATTTCCCTCTTCTACAATCTGCACAACACTATCTTTTGCTTCACCTCTCTCTGATCCCCAGTAAACTTCGTCGAACACTAGAAGGGTTCCCGCTCTATTGGCTGCATCTGCTAGCTCTCTAAGCTCACCTCTGCTCATATACGATCCTGTTGGGTTGTTGGGATCCGTTACAAAAATTGCTCTAGGTCTGTACCTCTCTATGAGCTCTACGGCTTTCCCTACTGGGAATTTCCAGTGTGGAGGTTCTCTCCACAGATATATAGTTTTTGCTTCAATCCATTTCAAGAGTCCAGGTACTTGCATATAGTTTGGAACATCAACAACTACGGTATCTCCTCTCGAAATGGTAGCAAGTATAGTAATGAAGTTAGCTTCAGCAGAACCGTTTGTCACTACAATATCTTCAGCTTCTGCGGCCCCTCCATACAGTTCAGCTATCCTCTCCCTCAGTTCAGGGGACCCTCTAGTCCAACCATAACCGATTTCCTGTCTGTGAATGCTATGAATATCAACTCCGTACTCCTCCAGCTCTAAAAGGGAGAGGGGATGCACACCACTTTCGCTAAGTACAATTGATGCAGTGTTTTCGTGCAGGCTTTGCCACCTTTCTAAACAAAAATACGGTAGACCGTCTATGATGCTACCAAATAGTGCATTTCTAAGCCTCTCTGGAATATCCATTGAGGAGCCCCCTGGAGATGTCCAACCTTGTATTAACTGCTAGGAATCTTTAATATTTAATAAAAGTTTTGTGGTAATCTAAATCGTTTTTCTATTACTATATAGATTATAGGTAAACCTTGCTTGAATCCTAGATTACATCTACAGCTTTCTATTAGGTGTATTTCAGCACCTCTAATATACAACTCCTCCTATTGGCAACACACATTCTAGACATCATTCCTCAGTACCAATTGATCGCTGCATCTAATCCTTGAATATGGCTCCACCATTCCTGCAGCTCCTTATCATTAAAAAGTTTCCACGCTTTTCTGCACCTCATGAACTGAAGTGCTGCACCCAGCATACTAATCCTCTCGCTGGATTATCACATGAATTGCTATACGCACTAAAGCCATAACGCTTTTTACTTATTCGTGTTAAGAAGAGATTTTATATGTCCTTCTATAGTATTCTAATATGGTGCCGAGATTGATCGGACCTATACATATAAAGGCTAAGAAGGGAGATGTAGCTGAAAGAGTGATTGTAGCTGGAGATCCTGCTAGAGTTGAGCAGCTCACAAAGATGATTGAGAATCCGAGACTTGTTAACACAAATAGAGGCTTTACTGTATATACTGGAGAATACAAAGGGACTCCCGTGTCAATCGCTGTTCACGGAGTTGGCCACCCTTCATCGATGCTTGTAGTGGAGGAGCTCGTAATGCTTGGTGCAAGAATTATTATCAGGTTTGGCACTTGTGGAGCTATGGTCAGGGGTCTTAAGACGGGGGATGTAGTGCTACCAACTGTAGCAGCATACTATCCTGGTGGCGCCTTTTACCAGTATCTAAAGGAGCCCATATGCACAGCTACAGCGCCTCACTTTGAGGTGCTGAAAACGCTGGTTGAAGAGGTGCAGAAAGCGGGCGTAAGGTATGTTATAGGTCCTATAGTAAGCAGTGATGCTTTCTATGCTGAAGACCCGGAATTCACTAAGAAGTGGATCTCCAGAGGTATTGCGGCTGTGGAGATGGAGTGTGCAGGGCTGTTTATGTTGGGAGCTATGAGGGGAATTAAAACGGGAGCGCTGCTTATGGTAAGCGATTCACTGGTGGAGGAGCTAGGCTTTGCGTCTGCGGAGGAGTTAAAGGGGTATGTAGAAAGAGCAGGGAGAATAGTTTTCGAGTCAATTATAAAGATAGCACCATGATTAGGAGCTTTTGCACTCATTATCTTAGAAATAATGCAAGTGAAACCTCACTAGATACCTAGTTTTTAACGCTGTGATTTTTAAATATGTGCACTAACTTATCACAGATTTAATTGCAGTCATCGCTGCACATGATAGTCCGATGCATACAGGTGTTGAAGCTATTGTTGCAAGTGTGATTTTCGCAGCATAGTTGACTCTAACACTATCCAAACCCCTGTGTGCACTAAATCCCATAAGTGCTCCTATAGTTACTAAGGAAATAGGTGTTGGAAGGCCTAGCACCAGGAGAATTGACATTGAAATGAATTTGGAGAGGTACACTACATTAACATAGCGTACGTCTAGAAAGGCAATGCTGCCTGCGAAGGTATTGGCTATCCTGTGCCCCCACATCAAGGTGCCCACAGCTATACCAATTGCAGGAATAAGCACGAAGAATTGGCTCCAACACTCCCCCAGTTTGCTCAGCATGAGGATTGATGCAATTAGGGCAGAATCGTTAGCTCCATGAATCATCGATATAAGTAGTAATGGGGTTACCGTTGATATACCTTCGTTGTATCTGAAGATAATGTGAAGCACTGGATACAACAGTATGAAGATATACAATGCTTGAACAGGTATATCTGGGGTGGAGAAATGGAGAGACTGTGAGATGAGCAATGCGAGTAGTATGGCTATAAACAGCCCTCTGATAAATAGACCCACCCTCCAATGCCTTCCTATCCCATCGTTAAGCCTTAGTAAGATCAATGTGAAGGCAGCTGATGCAAAGAATGCAACAATCCATCCAGTGAATATATTTAGCACCACGCTCCAATTGATGTAGCTAGCACTATACCCTACTACAGCACCTATAATACTACCAATCACAGCCATTGAAAATGATATCGGAATTCTGATAATCGATGCCACAGCGCTCCATATAATTGTTGATATACATACTGCTAGCGGGGTAATTACTGTGTCCA
This sequence comes from Ignisphaera sp., assembly GCA_025058535.1. Taxonomy (GTDB): domain Archaea; phylum Thermoproteota; class Thermoprotei_A; order Sulfolobales; family Ignisphaeraceae; genus Ignisphaera. The sequence continues at coordinate 21,378 of JANXEL010000088.1, forward strand.
GCACCTCTAAATTCAGCAGGAGCTCATAACTGATAGTATTAATTATGCGTACACCAAGTACCAGACCTCCAACGAGCTGGGATATCGAAGCTATAAGTAATGCCCTCTTTAAAGTAAGTGTCCTACCTCCTAAAGCCCAGCCCAACGCGTTTGCTGCGTTGTTTAAACCATCCATTATACCCAGGATCACAGTTAGAAATACTAGGAGTATTATCATAGAGCTCCAGCCGCTACTGTGATTTTACAGCTGTTATAATAACTATACACTAAATATATAAATATGTATGAACTAGTATAGAAGTGTATCAATTAAGGTTATAGGTATCTATTGCAACGTACTCTATATAGGAATTTCAAATGAATTTAGAGATACAGCAGATGCTCGATGATGTGCACAAGTACAGCCATATGGTTGGCGACATCGTTAGATCCATAGCTAATTCTCTCACCTACCTCGATTCCTTTAGACCAGGTGAAGCTAGAGTAGAGCTTGCAAAGAGTATAGATATTGATACGAAGGCTGATAGATATAGGAGGGGACTTATAGAGGGTAGGCTTACAGCGATTAAGGACTCTATAGCCCGAGGATATATTTTAAGCTTATTGAGAATGCTCGATAGGGTTGCTGAATGGGCTAAGGAAAGTATGCGGTACCTAGATCTAATTCCGTATATGGAGATTCCATCTTCAATTAAACTTTCCATACAGGAGATGGTTGCAGCATCTGTAAAAGGAATAGAACGGATAGCAGAGGCGCTGAATTCTATCAAAAAAGGGGACTATGCCTCTGCGACCGCTATGTGCAGAGAGGTTGAGCACCTAGAGGAAAAAGTGGACGAACTGCTTCACAAAGCTAGAAAGAATTTAATTGTGTATGGTAGCAGAATCCAGGATCGGATCACCATGGTATTTCTGAAGGACTTCATTGAATCCATAGAGAGCATAACTGACTACGAGGAAGATGCTGCAGACATAATAAGAGCTCTAGCAATGTACCTAGGTCACTAACGCAGGAGCTTACCGTCCTGTAATTCAGCTATACAGAGCCAGCACTACATCAATCAATACACAAATTCAGAAATTCGGTTCGCCACTCTCAATTCAGTCTAATTAGCTTTGAATAGATTGTAAAATGCTAATGCAGATGCAACTGTTTGCCAACTAGTGTGAACGCGCTGGGGTGTAGGAATGAGGTTGGGGGTAACAATTCACAGTTATGCTATGGGTACCTCTGTCACCCAACTCCTAAACATCTCAACTTTGCCAACAACGATCTGGTGGTAGATCGCCTGGATCTTTCTGGTTAGCTCACCAGGCTTGCCAGTGCCAATTGTTCTGCCATCCACCTCTATAACAGGCACTATCTCCGCAGCAGTGCCTGTTAAGAATATTTCATCAGCTATATACAGCTCAGCCCTCCTTATCCTTCTTTCAATAACCTCTACGCCTAGCATCTCCCTGGCAACTCTGGTAACAGTATCTCTAGTAATTCCTTCAAGAATACTGCCGTATACGGGAGGGGTTATTAGTCTACCTTCCCTGACAATGAATATATTTTCACCTGCACCTTCAGAGACATAGCCCTCGGCATCAAGCAGTATAGCTTCATCAAAACCGTGTTCAGCAGCTTCAAGTGAAGATAAGTGGTAGAGTAGATAGTTTGCTGTAGCCTTTGTCTCTACGGGGAAGGAGTCCCCCGAAGGTTTCCTCCATGAAGATACCATACACCTTATCCCATCTGGTTTGAGATACTTTCCAAATTCTATTGCAATAATTGCTACATTAACAGGGTTTCTAGCTCTCAATCCAAAGCTTCCAAGACCTCTAAATGCTATTGGTCTAATGTATATATCACTTCTAAAGCCGTTAACGCTAATCAACTCTCTGGTTGCCTCAATCAGTTGTTCAACGGTATAAGGTATCTCCATGTGAATCATCTTAGCGGATCTGAAGAGCCTCTTCATATGATCCTCTAGTCTGAAGATTTTTATAGCACCACTGTCGTAGTAGCCTCTTATACCCTCAAAAACACCCGTACCATAGTGAAGGCCATGTACGAAAACGTGAACCTTTGCACTACCCCACTCAACAATTGAGCCATCTAGCCACGCGTACTTTGGCCATATGGGTTGACCCTCTGAAGCTTTAGTCATTTCTTCACACCGAAAGCAGGATATTTCTCACGAGACGGAGAATATAAATTTTTATTATTAGATATAAACAGAATAAAATTATATAAGTATAAATAAAGTGTATGTCTCGAGGGGTTGCATCATAAATACTTCCATACCTTTTAGGTTGTGGCTTGAACACCACATCCCCCACTACACTAAGTACATTCCTGTGTAAAATGTCGTGGATTTATTAAAGCTACCCATCTTAGTATTTAAGTTCAACACCTAAGTATATGGAAACAACACTGTACATCTAGGTGGTTGGATTTGTCTGAGGGAGATCTGCAACATATAAAAGATTACCTAGATAGAGTTGATTCACTTAGAGAGTACCTAATTAAGCACAGTAGAGATATTGTCGCTCTCTGTAGGAGAGTAATCTATACCTGCATACGTGGTGGGGATGCATCTAGATTGGTTTTGGATCTTAGGGGTAGGTTTACGGAGCTGTATAATTCAGTCAAAAACGTACCGGAGCTCTTCTATTCTAATCTATTACATTCAGTAGCCGCAGAGTATGTTGAAGCATTACAGTTTCACAGCATTATTACGGAGTCGAGGCTTATGACACTGAGTGAATTAAATGTGCACCCAGTTCCTTACATTCTTGGCCTCTTAGAAGTTATTGGTGAGCTTAAGAGGTACTCGCTTGAACTTATAAAAAATAATAGAATTGGCGAGAGTTTTAACCTTTTAGAGAAGGCGGAGCACATATACGATCTGCTGAATACATTGAATTACGTAGATGCTATAGTACCTGGCCTCAGGAGGAAAATCGATGTCTATAGAAAGGTAATTGATGACTGGAGGGAGCTACTGATAGATTTGAGGTCCAGGAAGGAGCTCATAGATAGAATAGAGAGTATAAAAATGTAGGTTCAACAGCTCTATACACCATAAGATGGCTCTAAAACCGGTCTCCAAACTTCTGTAGACCATTCTAACTAAGAGGGAGTGGTTGATTACAGCTTCAGCTTACCTATAACCTTAACCCTTATTTTTACAGCGTTCCCAGGCAGGTATGGCATAGCTATTTCCTCCACCTCAGCCACATCGAGAGTCGATGGATCGGCACCAGCTTCTACAGCCCTCTTCTTAGCCTCATCAACAACCATATCTATAGCCTTTTCTCGAGGAGTAGCCTCGTAGGAGAAAGCTTTTTCTACAGAAGCGCCAATCAGTGCTGTGGCTGCACCAACAGCATTTGCATACTGGGCAAATTCAGGTCTTATAACCTCTCTTGCACCAACCAGCTTTTGTGGCCACATTGCGGAGCCACCTCCAACCAGTATCACTGTTTCAGGCTCTGGACTAGTTTTTACCCTATCTATAGCGTCCTCAAGCATTTTAACCATCTTTTCATAAACTTTATCAACCAGCGCTGAATCTATTTTGCTCTTTACCAGCTCAGGTCTACACCTAGGATCTTCTATCATCATAATTCCCTTTGCAAGAGCTATATCTGTTGCTGTAATTGTGTTTCCTCCCCAAGCTATTCCCTCCTCTATAAGTCTATACCCAACACTCTCAGGGCCCACTGAAATATCTCCCTCTGAAACCTTCACTATGCTTCCTCCAGCCAGGCCAACTGCGATAACGTCAGGCGATCTTATATTCGTCCTTACACCAGATATCTCTATCTCAAGAGCTTCCCTGGGATAGCCCCTTCTCAGAACACCTATATTGGATGTTGTTCCACCTGTATCAACAACTATAGCATTAGGTATCCTTGTAAGGACGTAAGCCCCTCTAATGCTGTTAGATATTGGGGCCACTACAGTGAATATTGGATACCTAGCTATATACTCCACTGTAGCTACAGTTCCGTCATTCTGGGCAAAGAACATCTTAGCATGCCCCAGACCCAGCTCGTGGAGAGCATTCTCAAGGGCTGTAATCGCCCGTTGCATAACCTTTAAAACGGCCGCATTGAGTATTGTTGCATTCTCTCTCTCTAGTAGACCTACGGATCCTATTTCATAGGATAGCACAATAGGAATTTCAGGTATTGTCTCCAGAGCCCTCTCCTTAACAAACAGTTCATGCTCTGGATTCACAATTGAGAAAACAGATGTAACGGCTACTGCATCAACTCCCATCTCTCTAAATGCATTGAGCGCCTTAACAACACCATCTCTATCCAGCTCAACTATGTGCTCACCAGTGTATTCATGACCCCCTCTAACAATTGTGTAGCCAGCTATTACAGCCTTTCTTAAATCCTCAGGCCAATCGAGACCAGGCTCAACGGATCGTGTAGCGGGGGCGCCTATCCTAATTACACCAACCCTTCCAAGTCTTCTACGCTGGACAATAGCGTTAATTATGTGTGTGGTTCCAAATGACACAGCAGCAACCTCATCTCTATCAACCATGCTTTTCTCAAGGACGAGCCTCATTGATGTGATAATACCTGTTGTAACGTCAGGTGTGGTAATAGTCTTCGCTCCATTGATGAAATTGCCGCTTTCATCAACAATGACTGCATCCGTATGTGTGCTACCAACATCTACGCCAAGTACGTACCTAGTCATTGTGTTAAACACCCCTTATGCGAACTTCTATAGGGACATAATCAACATCATAGCCGAAGTACCTTGGACCCACGGTCCTAATCCCCTCCTCAGTCCTCCACTTGCTATCACATGGAATACCCACCACGGCCACTCTAAGACCGTATCTAAGCCTCTCGGTAGTTATTGGTTTAGCAGATTCAATATCTAGAATCGATATTATATCTGGTGTTGTGGCTACAACATTACCATCTCTTATAGCAACAAGGTTTTCATTCTGAAACTTTACAACCATCCTAGAATTCCTGTAGTCATCAAACCCCTCTATTGTTACCTCACCTCGTGCGAAGCCCCCTAGATTGAATCTGGCCACGTCAATTATTTTGCCCCTGAACAGTATGACGCCCTTTACAATATCCAGTATAGCATCGAACACGTTAACTCCCCTCCTCTTAGCCTCCCTGATGGCTCTACCAATCTCCATCGCAACTGATGGTGTGTACCTAACCACACCTCTCTTATAATCTTTCCCACTCATAGCATATATGGCTATATACGCTGATCCCCCGAATTTTATTGTGATTGCTCTGGCTATCCTTTCAGCCCAGAAGTTATCAATTGTATCGAGAACAACTGAGTTCCCCCTCTCATCTGAGAGAACCATCGGCGTCGCTTTAACACCAATTAGATGGAATGTGACCATCTGAAGCTCTGGAAACGCCCTACCCATACCATCACCATTGAGAAGGGGTTTACCTGTGTAGGCCGCTGCTACAATTGGTATCATAGAGTTTACTCCACCAGCCTCTATCTGTGTAATGTAGTTGGCTTCCCTGCCATAATACTTTTCAATACTACGCAAAACCCATATAACCTCATCACCGCCGGGGATCTTCTCAATCAATACAGTTGGTGTACCCATCATTGCCACAGGGACTATAAAGTCACTATCATCAGCACTATCCGGATCGAGTAATTCAACCTTCCTGCCCTTCTCAACAGCTTGAATAGCCATTAGCATACCTATGTATGGATCTCCCCCACCACCAGCTCCAAGTATGGCGGCACCCAGTGCCATATCCCTGATATCATGTGCTGACAGGATCATAGTAGGTGCACGAATGATATAAGGTTAAAAAAGGTGTTAATAAGTTTATACAGTTAAATTAGCTTAATATTTTAATAAAGATTTATATAGTTGATCCATGCATAAATTATCTATACAAAAGTTATAAAGTACGGTGAAGGTGATCCTCATGTCTCAAGGAAGGGATGTGTATGGAGACTATGCTACGCTACCTGTACCCCAAGAGGAGCTCAGATCGACATTGAACATATTCATGGTCTATATGGGTGTACTGGCAGTTGTAGCGGCCATATTTGCTGGTTCTGGGTTGGCGCAGATGTATGATCTTAGAACAGCAATAGTTGTATCACTTATTGGAAACGTTCTTCTGGCTATATTCGGAGGGCTAATTGCGTATATAGGTGGATCTACCAGGGCAAACACATACATGTTACTGAGGTACCCCTTGGGTAAAATTGGAGCTGCTATTGGAAGCCTTATAGTATCAGCACTTCCCCTAATCATATGGTTTGCTGTGGAGACGTGGCTGTTTGCAATAACTGTGAATGTCATCTATCCCGATCACCCACTAATGTCAATAGTGGCCTCCTCTATATGGGGAGGCATCCTCATGATGATAACAGCCTACATTGGCTATAAGGCGCTTGCTATATTGAGTTATATAACAGTGCCATTCTGGTACACCTTAATAGTGATAGGATTTGCAGCATCTGTCGATTTGAACGGTGGACTTGATGCACTTTGGAGAGTTGGCCCATCAACTATATCACCACTAGGTATTGGAATAACATATGTATTTGGTCTATATGCAGCCGGCTGTGTTATAACATCTGATGTCTCTAGATATGGTGTGAAGAAGTGGTCTGGCAGCATAGCATGGGGACTCCATGTTGCGATATTTATGACCGCCCTGCTATTCGCAGGGGCTGCCATGACGTTATTGACGGGCGCCCCCAATGTTATCGTGGCTATTGCACAGATAGGTCTTGGTGTGGGTGCTCTCCTACTGGCTATCCTCGGGCAATGGACGACAAACGATAACAATCTATGGAGTGCAGCACTCGCATGGATAAACATAACCGGTAAATTGCATAAGAGTGTGTGGGTCTTAATAACGGGGATTATTGGGACGGCTATATCAGCTCTTTGGGGAGGGTTGTGGGGGATGAGCTTGGATCCATTTATAGCATTCGGTACAATGCTTGGAAACTTTATACCGCCTGTTGGAGCTGTTTTGATAGCAGACTACTACCTAGTGAGTAGATACATTGTTAATAGGGTATATAGTTTCGCCCCAGGAACGAAAATAAGCCTGGTAAACATTCCCGGAGTGCTATCAATGTTTATAGGAGGTCTTGTAGGCTGGATGGCAACCACGTATGGTTTACCTCTTCCAACAGGA
>JANXEL010000001.1 GCA_025058535.1 Ignisphaera sp.
GAATTCTGTGGCTCCATACATTACTGCTCTTCTTGGACCTACACCTCTTACTCCAGTTGGTGGGTAGGATGAGTATCTAATAGCAGCTTCAGCCTCCTCTCTACTGTTTACCCATGGAATCACAAGACCACTAGCACCCACTATGTATATGCTATCTACTATTAATCTTCCCTTTAGCTCTTAGAATCTCTTTAACTTTTGGATTTACTGGATGCTTTGGATCTTCCCCCATTAGTACTCTTGTAACCTCCTCAGCCACAGTAATTGCCATAGCCCTTCTACTTTCATCTGTAAGCCAAGCAATATGTGGTGTGAGTACTGTGTTTTCAAGTTCTAATAGTGGGTCACCGGCTGGTATAGGCTCCTGCTGAAATACATCTAGAGCAGCACCAGCTATTCTACCCTCTTTTAATGCTCTATACAGTGCTTTCTGGTTTACTATACCACCTCTGGCAATATTGATTATGTAGGCGGTGGGCTTCATTAGTGAAATTTCTCTTTCCCCTATCATATCCCTTGTTCGATCAGTGAGAGGCGTGGCTATGATTATGAAATCCGACTCTCTGAGAAGATCCTCTAATCCTCTGTATTCTATACCATGCTCCTCAGCCTCCGCCTTTCTAACAATATCATAGTATACTATTTTCATCTTGAAACCCTTAGCTCTCTCAGCTACTCTCCTACCTATTCTCCCAAGCCCAATAATGCCAATAGTCTTACCCCTTAGTCCCACACCGGTAAATGTGTACAGCTTATCGAGGCTATCTATACCCCACCGGCTTGATTTAACAAATCTATCAGCTCTACATATGTTTCTAGCAATACACAGAAGTAGTGCGAATGCGTGATCAGCCACAGCCTCTAGAAGCTCTTCAACAGGTGTTATTGTAACCCATATTCCATGCTCAGTAGCAGCATCAATGTCGATATTGTTATAGCCAACGCCGTGTCGAGCTATTATTTTCAACCTACTAGCACGCTCTATAACGCGTCTGGTTATTGGTTCGATACCTAAAGTGGGCACAAGAGCATCAGCACTAGCTATACTCCTGATCAGCTCCTCCTCTGATAGAGGAGGAGTACTTAAAACATCTACCTCTGCAACATTCTTTACTATGTTAATACCGTCGCTGTGGATGGGAGCTGTAAAAACAACTCTAAAATTCATATCTAACCCCTGTATCACTAGATGCACAGCGGTTTATAGGCAGATAGCAATCAATGTTTTAAAGCAATTTCAATTTGCAGCCCAGCTTCAATACCTGACTTCGAGAAGCAGAGATCTAAATCACAATTGTCAGAAAAGTATATATTTTAAGTTAGAGGGAGACACTACGGGCGTATGTATTGGGGAATAGGGTGTCCGAGAGAATCTCCCTGGGCCACGGACCTCCAGTTGAAATTGATGAGCTTCCTCACCCACCTCCACTAAAATTAGCAAGCGTTATGAGAATTGTAGGACCCAGCGCTATAGTGTTGGGTGTAGCTATAGGTTCGGGTGAGTGGCTTATTGGACCTAGCAATGCTGTGCTCTATGGTCCTTACATACTGTGGATAGCAACAGTATCTATACTGCTACAGACTATCCTCAATCTCGAGATGGTCAGGTACACAATGTACACAGGTGAGCCTATTTTCAACGGTATTCTGAGGCTGTGGCCAGGTCCAAGGTTCTGGGGACCTCTCCTTGTGGTTCTCTCTATTCTTGAGAGAGCTTGGCCGGCATGGGCGTTTGCCGCAGCTACAGGTGTAGTAGCAGCTGTACTCGGCAAAATCCCAGGAGCTGGTGAGGCACTTTACGTAATGGTTGCAGGAGTTGTGCTAGCGCTGATTATAGTTGGTATTGTATCTGTTGGCGGTGTTGTAGAAAGAGCGCTTGAAATCGTGCAATGGATAATGGTGTTCCTGATCATTGCAACGTTAACTGTACTGTGCGTATTTGCTGTGCCTGTAACTGTTGCTGCTGAAACACTTAAAGGGTTCTTCTCATTTGGCTACCTTCCCAAAGGAGCCACAATAGTTCTCCTAGGCGCGCTTGCCGGTTATGCAGGAGCAGGAGGTTTAAACAATACAACCATATCTAACTACTACCGCGATAAAGGAATTGGGATGGGGGCCAAGGTTGGAGCAATACCGTCTCTGGTGAGAGGCAAGAAAATTACTGTTAGCCCCACAGGTAAGGTATTCAGGATAGATTCAGAAAACCTTAAGAGGTGGAAGAGGTGGAGAACCATTGCATGGATAGACATAGTCGGTATATTCACCAATGGAGCATTTATAGGGATGTACCTACCAACAATGTTAGCAGTAGCACTTATACCACTCGGAACAAGTCTACCAGCATGGGGAATAGCGGCATACCAGGGTGAGTATTTCTCTAAACTCTGGGGACCTGCTGGCTGGGGAATAGCACTTCTGGTAGGGACATGGATACTATTCTCAACACAGCTAGGTTCAACAGATATGATAACGAGAACGCTAGTCGACCTTATATGGCAGGCAAGCGATAGGGTAAGAAAATGGGCAAAGGGTGATGTTAGGAAACTATACTATACGGTGCTCACATTCATAATCATCTGGATATTATTTGCATTCTCTCTGAACTACATATTTGGGGTGGTACCATTTGCGTGGATATTGATGGTGGCAAACATCTCAAATATAGTACTTGCACTGACAGCTGCTGCAACTATATACATAGGAAGAAAAGTGCTTCCTAAAGAAATAAGAACCCCAACATGGAGTGCTGTAGTGCTTGCTATAGGTGTTGCATTCTGGATAACCTTTGCAGTATTAGCAACGCTGGCTACGTTCTTTGGAGTAAAATTATAGTCTGCAACTCATTATTAAATTTAAATCCATTTTTATTACGCTATGGCATAACTGTTTTATAATTTTAACCATCTACCAATAATATCTCCAACTACATTGGCTTTGGAATTACCATTGAGTTGGGTAAGGTCCTAAGATTTGTGGGGAAACTCCATATTGTATCTTGAGTGAAATGTCTTTAATTTGGATTTCCCATAGTTAGATCCTCCTCTGTTCGGGCTAGATCTTGCACGAGTTTATAGTTAGATCTAATGGACAGGATTCTGCAAACACTTAATGAAGTGAGGTAGAATACAAATGTAGTTATATAGATGAAACTGCTATCCCTGCCGATATCACTAAAGCACCTACAATGTTGTTCTTCGAGGGAAGCTCCTTTGCAAGCAGCTTTGTCATGATCTGGGCCAATACTGGTGTTAGAGCTGTAGCCATAGTTGTTACTGATACCCCTATCGTATTGATTGAGTATATAAAGAGGTACATACCTATCCCCCAGCCAAGAATACCATTTACAATAGATAAGATAACTAGTGCTTTTATCGAATTCTTTTTAGGTACACCCTCGGTTAGAAAGCCAACTGGTAGAAAAAAGAGTGTTATTACAGCCAGTCTGATTACGGTGAGAGTAAGAACATCTATGTATTTCAAGATTAATTTAAGCATTGAAGACGCTGTACCCCATGAAACTGATGCAACTGAAGCGTACGCTATACCATGCACTTTAGAGCTGTTCTCAGGACTTCTAAGGGTAGCTGTAACCACCCCAATAAATGCTAGTACAGTTCCAATTAGTGTGGATGTTGATAGCTCTTCACCAAGGAATGCCACTGCAATGGCCTGTGCTATAAACATGTACGTATAGCTAATTACAACAGCTAGTGAACCGCCTATAAGCTGAACAGCTCTTGTATATGCAGCATCACCTATGCCTGGACCAAGAACTGCAGAGAGCACTATGATAGCCATAACCATAGGGTCTAATCTAGCCGGTCCAACTCTATTAAACAATGACAAAAAGAGTAGGAACATCACCGCTGCAATAGCTCTAATAGCTGTATAGGTGATTGGTGCTATGTGTTGTCTAAACCTAGAAATGAGTGCAGGATGCAGACTCCATATTACTGAGGCTATCACAATAGCTGCCATCTGATTTGCCACTTCATACCCCTCATAACTACGTAGGGAGTCTTTTTAAGTATGGACTTAAAAGCCTTAATCTCCGCATAGCAGATTCGGGTTAGAATTTTAGTGACAATGAGGTCAGTCCGAAGCCTCGTCCAACATAATGATAACGTTTTTAACTGCAGGTTCATAGTTTTTAGAATGGTTTCGTAACATGAGTGAGAAAGTTAAAATCGGATTTATTGGAGCAGGCGGTATAGCCGAGACGCACGCCAAGTACTATAGACAGAGCTCTGCTGTAGAGTTTGCAGCTGTAGCTGATATAGATATTGAGAGAGCCAAGAGATTCTCCAAAGCATACAACATTCCTGAGGAAAACGTATTTAAAGAGTATGAGGAGATGCTCGATAAGGTTCCATTAGACGGTGTGAGTATCTGTACCCCACATAAATACCACTCAGCACCAACTGTGTACGCTCTTAAGAAGGGTGTTCATGTGCTCGTTGAAAAACCCATGGCAACCTCAGCAAAAGAAGCTCTAGAAATGCTGCGTGCAGCCATCCAATACAGAAGGATTTTGATGGTTGGTTTTCAAAACAGATTTTCAAGTGAAATTATAGCAGCTAGAAGGTTCGTTGAATCCGGGCTTCTCGGAGGGTTCTATTATGGAGAAACAGTTGAAGGTCGGGAGAGGAGGAGAGCTGTACCACCTCGACTAACGTTTATAGATAAGGAACTATCAGGAGGCGGCGTACTACTTGATCTCGGCTGTTATGCTATTGATAATGCAATGTACATACTTGGATATCCAGAGGTAGTTCGGGTTAGTGGACATATATATACAACGCTTGGAAGGGATGAAAAGGCAGCATCCGTGGTCGGTAGCTGGGGTTCATGGGATGTTAATAGATTTAGTGTTGAAGATTTTGCTGTTGGAAGGATAGTGCTTAAGAATGGTGCCGTTCTGTGGCTCAAGGTAGCATGGGCTATGCATAACGATGATCTCGGTAGACCATTCTTCCTTGGCTTAAAAGGTGGTCTAAAACTCTATCCACTCGAAATTTTTAGAGATGAAAGTGGCTACATGACTACCTCCAAAGTTGTGCTACCTCAAAAAGATCCATGGATGGACAAGATAGGTAGATTCATCGAGGCAATCACTAAGGGCCTCAGTAGCCCCATTGATCCTAGGGAAAGCGTATATGAGATGGTAATCCTTGACGCTCTCTACCAATCCTCCAGTAGGAATGGAGAGGAAGTGAGAATACATGTACCTGATGAAGTTCAACCCATACTGAACAACATCGTACTTGGATGATAAATGAGTGTGGTGAGACTATGAGATTGAGGGTAGGTATAGTGAGTTTTGCTCACGTGCATGCACCGGGCCACGTAGAGCTTCTTAAGGGGAGAGGTGATGTGGAGTTGATTGGCGCATTTGACAATAATAGGGATAGAGGTCTATACTATGCTAATAGATATGGACTGGAACTTCTGCCATCTATAGATCTACTTATTAGAAGAAGACCAGATTTTGTGGTCATAGATAGTGAAACAGTGATGCACTTAGAATACGTTAAGATGTTTGCCGAGAATAGCATAAATGTGTTCTGTGAGAAACCAATTGGGTCGAACATTCAGATGGCCAGGGAAATAAAGAATATAGTGGAGAAGCATGGAATACTGTTTACAACAGGCTTCAACTCTAGATTTAACCAAGATGTGGTGAAGCTCAAGGAGATTTTAGCAGAGGGTGGGATCGGAGACCTCTATATGGTTAGGGTGAGAATAGCTCATTCAGCGGCTATAGATAGATGGTTTAAGGAATGGACTTTATGGTTTGGCGTAAGGGAACTAGCTGGAGGTGGAGGATTACTGGACCTCGGAATACATGCAGCAGATCTCCTTAGGTACATATTAAATGATGAGGCCACTGAGGTGAGCGGTGTAGTAACAAATCTTACAAAGACCTATGAGGTTGACGATTTTGGTGTAGGCATAGTATCATTCTCGAAGGGAACGCTATCTATATTAGAGAGTGGATGGGTGCAAGTTGCAGAAAATCCATCATTATCCCCACTAGAGGTTTACGGAAGCAGCGGCACCATTCTAAGAACTCCAATTGGTATAGTATATTACTCAAGGGATAGAAAAGCATGGATAAAACCAAGTCCAACACAAGTAACAATCAGAAATGCATTAGAAGATATGATGGATTCAATAAAGATGGGTAGAAAGCCCACCATAACTGTTGATGATGCCGTTAAAGCACAAGAAATAATAGAAGCAGTATACCTTAGCAGTAAAGAAAAAAGAGCTGTGAAACTTCCATTACAATAAAGCGGCTTGATCGATGGTAGGAATCTATAGAATTTCATAGCCCAATTTCATCAATGGATAAAATAGTTTTGTGTAACGTTGGCATTTCTATTGATTCAAATTTTAATTGGAGTATTGTCCCTACTAATAACCCAAATTTATCTCAATGCTGATATCTGGCACCTGGTTTGGATAGAGAATGCCTAAGAATGAATCAAAATACCTTAATATTTTTCGAGACCACCACATTTATTTTCAGAACGTTCATTGAAGAAGTAATCACAGAAATTGAGGTAATATATATGTTGCGGATAATGGATTAGTATTAACGTATATATTGACTTATGTCAGTACTATTACTACATAGAGTGTTACTCAATCGGCAACAATATTTAAAGGAGTTGAAATAACATCTATTATCCTCCTTTTCTAGAGCCAGCCCATTCTTTTTAGTGCACCTATAAAACTCTCCATATTCATAGGTGTCAACACTAGATAGGTTTCATCTCTAAGCTTAAATACCACGGCGTTATTTGAAGAAACTGCTAGAAATGCTTTAGCGCCATTTCTAAGCTTAAACCAGCCTACTGCGTAGCTCGGAAGTCCATGACCATATAATCTAGATACGGGTGTGATATCGATTCTGACCTTTAGATCAGCTATGAAGACTTCTACAACATCACTACGTTTAGCTGAAAATTTATAGAGTGGGAGTGCCCAAACCTCTATTCTGTCTTGGAAGACCTCTATTTTTAGTGTGATAACTGGTAGGGCCAATGTAATGATAAGGACTGTTGATATCGCTATAGGAATTACTGTAATGATAATTAAAGTTATTGTTGGAATAGGTATTGTGAAAGCTTCACTCATAAATTTACACTTAGGTGTGCATTTCCGCTAAACACCTAAAAAACTTATTATCATGAAACTGTTCAGTAATGATACGGTATTTTGTAATGAATGATTGCCCCCAAGTGTGTTGTTAGTCATTGAGAGTATTTAACAGTGATTGAGAGAATGCAGCAAAGCTGTGAAGTAGTATTGAGGTAATCTATTGCTTTTTCATTTTTAAAAGGTATTTGTAGACTGAGTAAGCTGCAATAGCCCCCTCAGCTGCTGCTGTTATTATTTGTTCAAATCTATGCTTGTACTTTCCACCAGCAACATCTCCACAGGCATATATTCCTGGAAGGTTTGTGCTCATATCCGGATTTACAGCTACGTATCCCATTTCATCGAGCTCTAGTCCTATGGATCTGAGAAATTCCCTTGGAGGCTCGGAACCTATTTCTATAAATACTCCGTCAGTCTCTATAACTCTTTCCTGGTTCGAAATAATATTTCTCACTCTTACTCCAGACACCTTCTTCTCACCGATGATTTCCACGACAATTGAATTCATGATGAGTTCTATCTTTGGATTGTTTTTAACCTTTTCTATGTAGAATGGAAAAGCTCTAAATGCGTCTCTTCTGTGAATTAGATATACCTTTCTAGTGATTGTTGAAAGGTATAGTGCGCTGGTTAGAGCGGCATCCCCTCCTCCAACAACTGCAACTATTCTTTCCTTAAAGAAAGGTCCATCGCAGACTGCACAGTACGATACTCCACGTCCTATAAACTTATCCTCACCAGGGACGTTGAGCCTCCTTCTAACCGTACCAGTAGCTAGTATAATGGTATAGCCACATAGTCTCTTATCACCTTCAGTCTCAATGCACCACGTTTCGCTGCTTCTAGAAATGCTCTTTACAGAATCTCCTATAATCATCGGTACCCCATACCTCTTTACATGTTCTTCAAACATTTCAGTCAACCTAGTCCCAGGAACCCCGGGAATACCTGGATAATCGTCCACTAGCGGCGCTAGAGCCATCTGCCCACCAACGTCTTTGCTTACAACAACTACGTTTAGATTAAATCTAGCTAGATATAGTGCCGAAGTTAGACCAGCCGGTCCTGCACCAACTATGATACAGTCGTAAATCCCTTCACTCTTCCTCGATAAGCTGAGCCTAAATCTACTCAAGGGAGACACCCTACAGATAGCATTAAAATTCCAGAGAATTAAACTTTAAATCAGTATGCAATAATTTACAGTTGCGTTAGAACTGGGTTAGATGCTGCATTAAGTGATAGGGCTCGAAGGTGAAGAGCTGCCCAATGATTGTTAATTAGGAGGAGCTAATTTACTGGAATCCTTTAAAAACCTCATTTTCTCTGGATTCATGAGTGATAGGAAGACCGATGCTTTATCAAAATTTGCACCGAGCTTCTTGTAGAGTTCAGCTATGATCTTCTGATATACTGTGTATTTCAAGCTGGCTGGTATATTGAGTAGGGCATCGACGTAGTCTATTGGTGTAGGTATCCCAGTGCCTGTGCTTATCTTCATGATGCTTGATATAAGTGTATCTTCATCTAACGTGCTGCTTGTAAGATACTCTATCTTTGTCGCTGTTGGGTATACTGTGTTTTCAGCTCTATAGAAGGCGAGTCTAACTGTGTGTCCAGCCATACTTCGAATAATACCATCATACCATGGTATTCTCGCTCTAAGCCATTCATTATCAACGCTCCCCTTATCCTTAAGCTTTAGAAGTTCGTTTCTCAAATCGACATATGAGCCGAGTATCACATACTCACCAGGCTTCAGAACAAGGCTTAGGACAGCTCTATCGCTCATTTTAAGCTCCTTATAGCCCAGAATGTTAACTATATCTCGAGAGTAGCTTCTCTTTAAAACACCAACAATAGCGGTATCTGTTTTATCTGCGAGCTCCATCATTTCTTCAGTCATATCAATAATACGCTGATACAATCGACTCTTCTTTGAGTTCTGCAATCTCCAGCTCGGGAGTATTCTTGGAATCAGCTCACCATCGAGCAAAAGGACATCGAAGTTAATTTCACCTACTTTCTTTGCATTCAAAAGTTTAAGAGCTGTTTGGCGCTCATAGTACTTGGCATAGATATTTGTAAGATCTTCCACAAAATTTAGGTCTACAAGCACCTTAGAGTCTACTTCTGTTCTTCCACAGGTCTTGCCGAAACTTGTATAGCTGACGACAACAATTCCTAGATAACCACCTATAAGTTCAATTGCGGGAGAGGTAAAGCTGGAGTCGAGTGCGTAATAGCAGAGATCCATCGATCTATCCATCTGCTTTATCGTAAAGCTACCCTTTAACAAAATAGTGCTCCTAATTCTATCTATCGCTTCTATAATATCGAGAACCTCTCTGTATAGCTTATCAATGGTCTTATCTAAGGCCTTGTCAACAATTTCAGGTGAGACTCCTATAACCTCCTCTATAGTCTCGTTAATTCGGCTCTCCAACCATCTTCACCTGTACAAGCATTGGGTACCTCAACGGATTACCAAGTCCAGCAAAGAAAAATTCTCTTGTTTCTAAAAGAGACAGTGTTTCAGTTCCTATGCCAGCTAGATCTATAAAGTTTTGCAGCTGTTGGAAATCGTATGGCGTTTGGAGCTTACTAAAGAAGACCGTATTTATATTATTTCTAATATCAGGTGAAAAATCTATTATCCTTTGACTAGCTAACAGTGTGCCTATACCCCACTTTCTACCTTCTCTAAGAGTTTTCTCGATCATAGCGTTGGATGGGTAACAGCCTTTATCACACGCGTAGTTGTGTGCTTCATCTATAACAACTAGAATGTTCTGAGGCTCTCTGGAGTCTACTACAACCTCCCATATCTTTGATAGAATACCCTTGACTATAACTCTCCTAATTTCTGTTTCAACAATGCTAAGATCTATAACTGTGATTCTATTCCTGTAGACCATATCTAGTATGTCGGCCACTTTCCGTGTAACTTTGTTTAGTCTATCGATATGCGTTCTGCCGTAGAGCTTTATGTAGAGACTTAGCTTTTCGGATGTAGCTTCTCGGGCGCCAAGAGCGTTTGCAATGAGTCGCGCCATCTGTGCTAGTACGTCAGCGTTCCACAGGCCCTTTCTAGAGATACTCAGCATGAGTTCTTCTATCTTATCGATGTTTAAAGTGGGTGTCTGTAATATGCCGAGGATGCTGTTTTCATTTTGATTTAAACACGCTTTAATCTCCCTCTTTGTATCTATGCACATAGTGTAGTACAGAAGGGTTATTGGCATATAATTCTCTATGTGCTCCTTTATAGAGCTTATTGAGTTAGCCAGAGACTGTGAAACCGTATCTATATCAACAGCTATCTCCTCAGCATTAACCACTCTGCTAGGATAGTATCTGACATAGTCCATACCTGTATGGTCAAATACTATCACACTCCAATTAGTTTTAGCTATAACTTCATCAATTATAGCCTTTACAAGTCTTGATTTACCTGTGCCCGTGGTTCCAACAACAGCTATATGATATCTCAGCGCCTCTGGGTTTATTGGTATTGGCAAGCCACTATACTTATGGATACACACTTCAAGACCGTATCCAAGATCAAGCTGAATATCCTCTGAAGACTCAATTATATATACCTTTGATCTTGGGGTGGGTGGATAAGAAGGAGGTCTCAGTTTTCCATCAACTACCTCACCCAGAATCCTAATGTATGAGGCTTCAAAAGGTAAATCTATACTCTCCTCAGCAAGTTCAGGTCTTTCAATAATAGCAGCCCTCTGTGTATGGGTCAGGAGGGGATCGTACTTACTAAGCCACCTTAAAACACCCAGATAAACTTTTCCAAACTTAGAATCCCTTACAATAACTAGGGACTCCTCCTTGACCAAGTGTTCAGCGTTCTTATAGATAAGCATAGGGGTAGAAGATATTCTAGCGTTAGATGCGATGACACCAACCTCCTGCATATTAAACCAACTCTAATTGCATCTAAGGTTATTTTGGTAATTAATATAGACAGCCTACCAAAACTTTCGTTTATATGAATCTTGTAATAATGCATCTCCCTTCAAGTCCGTTAGATGTGGAGTAGTTAGTTATAGAGTAGTTTGCGCATCCACTATATAATGAAGATGGTGTGGAGAGTGTGACGCGGATAACAAGAGGGAAGCATGTGTGATAATGATACTGGGAGAGCAGCTTCAGATACCATGAACATGTAAACAGTTTAACAAAGCCTTAGCACTATCAATAGATTCTGAACCACTACGCTCTAATATTTTCTAATCCTCAATGGTTCCTCCATGTAAGCTTATTATTATTTTTAAGCTATACGACCAAGGGTGTAATTTACGCCTATACTCACAGGTAGTGCAAAGCTGCTGGTTGTGATAGCTGTTGCTATACTAATATTTGTTAGTCTGATTGCAGGAATGCTATTAATAAGAAGAGAAGAACCTAAACCATTGCCAAAGCCATCACCTACACCCACATCACCTACGCCTATAACACCACCAGCTCTAACTCTAAGATCTGTAGAACCATCTAAAGTAGTTGAAGAGGTACCAGTAGAGTACTTACCAAGAATGTATCCATGGCCTCTATTTAGAAGTGATAGCGCCAATACTATGCTGTACCGTGGATCACTTCCCAGAAATCTCACTACTCTATTCACTGTTAAAATATCTGTAGGTATGGAGGATAAGACGCCCGTTGTAGAAGGTGATGTGATATTTATAGCGGATGAGGAGGGGATCTACTCACTTAATAGAACCAGTGGGGAGTTGATATGGGGTTTAGAGATATACCACGACAACTTATGGATGAGAGCCAAATCTCATCCGCAGCCCATACATAGATGGAGAGCTGTTGGACTGGATAGATTTGTGAATAGCTACGGTCTCGGTAAATACCTGTACGTAGCTACAAGTGATGCTGTGGACGAAGGACACCCATATATCTTAGCAATAGATAAGAGCTCTGGTGATATTGTCTGGAGGGTAGAATTAGTACCAGAAAGTGGAATGGATGTTTATAGTTCTCCATCTTCAAACTTGGTTGTGGAGGATGAAAGGATATTTGTTGGTGATACTGAGGGAAGAGTGTTTTGCATTTCTGAAGAAGGGGTAGTGCTATGGAGAACTTCTCTTAAAGGAGCTGTCAATGGTCTAGCTTATGGCGGTAAAACACTCTATGTCTCCGCATCCTCAGCAACATATGCACTTAGTGTCAGCAATGGGAGTGCCGTTTGGCACTATCCCTGCTATACATGCAGCTCACCAATCTACGGAAATGGCGCAGTATTTGTAGTAGATGGTGGTA
>JANXEL010000016.1 GCA_025058535.1 Ignisphaera sp.
AGAGCTTTTGTAGCAGGAGCACTATATGAGCTTGGAGTGCTAAGGGGTGGATCCAGTAAACATGTGCTGATTGAGCCTAGTAGAAGTGAAGCTGAGATAGTATCCTGCTTTGTTGGTAGAGTGCTTGGACTAGGGTATGCTGGTTCTAAGGGAGCTGAACCATCAAGATACAGGTTATATGTTGAGCCATTGAATCCTGTTAAACCAGAGGTGTTTGCTAATAAATATCAGAGAATAAGACTCCTTAAAATGGCTCGAAAAAAGCGTGGTATGGAGGGAGGAGAAGGAGAAGAGGGGTTTGAGGAGCGAGAAGAGAGGGGTATTGAAGGTTTAAGGAGAAATTACAGATTCACTCTAGTTGTCGAGAAGGAGAGAGAGGAGTATAGAGATGCAGAAGATTTAGCTCTAAAAATACTCATAGCATCACTACAGCTAAGTGGTATTGGTAAGGGTAGTAGAAGAGGTCTAGGTTCTCTTGACATAGTTGGTGTGGAGCCACAGGGGTTTTTAGGTGATGCTAAGAATATAGGCAGCTTCATAGAAATGATCTACTCTGGGATTAAGAATGTTGTGGCGCAGTACGCTCAGAAGTGTCCACATGAGGAGGTTAGCACCACCAGCCCTCTCCCCCTACCTCCACTACCAATCATATCAAAACACAAGACCAGCTCATCTCAAAAATCAATAGAGCTAGCAAGAGTGTGTAAAATCGATACGAGGAACGAGGAGGACTTCATATACATACACAACTTCTTTGTAAGAACACAGAGATGTATAGCTCTCTACGGAGAATCTGGGTACAAACAAATGGATTCACTGAGAGAAAGACGCCATGCATGGTTTCTAGGATTGCCAAGAGAGGGGAAAGTCAAGAGAGTGAGAACAGGGTACTTAATACCAAAAGAGTATAGAGGGGATGTTATTAGAAGACCCTCACCAATCATTCTAGCATATCATGAAAATGGAAACGTGTTTGGAGGCGGTACATATATAACTATTCTCCTTTCTGGTGATTGGCCGAAAAAGCTCGTGTGGACTGGAGAAACGGAAGATAAGGATATAGATGTAGATGTTAGCAGTATTATAGATGCTTATGAAACCTTTAGTCAAGAATTTAAGAAGTATCTTATGAGGAGAAATCTTAAACTTACATTAGAGTGGCCACAGCAGGGGGCAATGGTGCATGGCTCATAGAGGTGTGAGGAGGGAGAACAGGGATAGAGAGGGAGAGCTTGAGATACCTCTAAATGCAAACATCATTTCAATTCTAAACCGAAGATTTGTTAAAGATTATCTAGTGTACTTAGAGAGTAGAGAGAGGAAGAGCTATGTATCAGAGTTTTCTCAAAAAATGCTTAAACAGCTGGTGGAAGCGTATCGATGTGGTGGAGAGCTGAATAGTCTACTCAAATCAGCTTCACAGTATCTAGATGAGTTAGTTCAAGGAGCTGCTCAAGTATTTCCACAGGTACTGGTGCTCAATGTAGAGCTTGCTTCAAGGCTTACAGTAGCCTGTGCTTCACGCCATCTACCAATTGAAGTGTCTATTGCATGGGATCAGATACTGAACATCCCCTACATACCCTCATCAGGTATTAAAGGGCTTGTCAGAGCCTATTTTGAAGA
>JANXEL010000031.1 GCA_025058535.1 Ignisphaera sp.
TATATGGTACGACAGGATCTACTGGGGTCTCAGCCTATTTACACAGTATGCATCAATAGGAATAGTGGCATTTATAGCTCTACTCCAAGCATACAGGGGTTTTATAGACGTAGGCTCCCTAGCAGGGATAGTATCAGCCGCTATTAATGCCCACACTGCTCTACTCAATGCAATGTGGGCCCTATGCATACAGGGACAGAATATAGCAGCTATAAAGCGAATCTATGTGTACCTCTATGGGGTAGAGCAAAGCAGTAGGGGAAGGGAGAGTACTCAACACTCTCTAATTAGCACTCCTGTGTCGAAGACCCATACCGACAGCCAGCGTTAATACTAATATTAGTGCTGATATAACCACAAATGTTTGACTATATCCATATGCATCCACCATATAACTTAGCGCAATGTTGGAGAGTATGTTGGCTAGTGCAAAGTTGGAGTTCACTAACCCTAGTGCTAAACCTTTGTTCTCTTCATCTACAGACAGTGGCACAAGGACTGAAATGGATGTTATATAGCTTGACCATACAATACTGTAGCCAGCCATTACGATGGAGGCAGCAGCAAAACTCCTAACAGTTGAGTTGAGATAGAGGTATGCAGCCATCGATGCTAGACCTAGCATATAAACTGGAGTTCCACCGACGATACCCAGTATATGACCAAATAGCAGTATGGCTGGAATCTCGAACCAGCTTGCAAGACTGAGAATTGCTGTAGCCATAGATTCTCCCAATCCAATTTTGTATGCAAGGTATTGGGGTATATAGATGTTCTTAATAACGTCGCCAACCATAAACACAAAGGATGATGTGTACAGCACGAGAAATGTCTTATTACTTAATAATCTTATAATAGGTCGCAAGGACCACCTACTCTGCCTAGTAGATACTGCAATTGGAGCATGTTTATCAGTATGCATCAGTACCAGTACTAGAATTAGAATTGCTGCTGAGAGCAGAAGAGAGACCATAAATACGCTTACCACTCCGTAGGTCTTGAGAAGCCATCCAGCAAATAGAAGTGGTGTAGCCCAGCCAAGTGAGCCTCCAGCCCAGTAGAGACTCATATTTCTACCCAGGTTACGGGGACCCATATCAGCTATTAATGCATAAGATGCTACACCTACACCAGCACCTCCAATTGTTGAAAATATGTACGACAGCTCTATTGCTAGAATATTATCGGAAAGAATGGTACCCATCGTGTAGAATAGTAGCATTATGATTGAGCCATAGAGCATTATTCTCGATCGCCTTCCAATTCTATCACTCATATACCCCCATATAATCTGGGAACAAAAGCTGGTAATGCTTGCTATTGAGGTTACCATGCCAGCAGTTATCACGCCAAGCCCACTACCAACTATATATAGTGGAATAACAGGATAGGTCACTCCACTGATGGCCATGAGTAACGTATTGATAATGAATGTAATAATGATAATAGCCCTAGGAGACAAC
>JANXEL010000096.1 GCA_025058535.1 Ignisphaera sp.
TGATTGGGACAGATCATCAATTAAGCCCCTCTATGATCGGAAGATCGTTCTATGGGCTGGCCCCAAATACGTTATGTTTAGAGTATTCAAGACGGAGACAGATAAAGTTATCGCGATGGCTAGAGGAGAACTGGATTGGATATTTGATGCTACATGGCAGGCTTGGGAATCCTTAAAGAGGATGCTCGGTGATAGGGTTCAGGCATGGCTACCGTACTACCCGTACTTCTGGGGCTATGACACTACGGTTAGAGGTATATACTTTAACAACATGAGGTATCCATACAATATAACGGAAGTTAGATGGGCACTTACACTAGCTATAAACATGACAGAGGTTATGACACTAGGTTACAAAGGCGTTCAGAGAATGACTGTGGTGCCAGGAGCAGCTGCATGGCCCACAGAGGCATTTCTAACATACACTCTACTACTAGATGATCTACTAAAAATGGAGCTGGTCTTACCGAATAAAACTAGGATCAGAGTTTACGATCCATCTATACCCTTCAAAGTGTATCGATGGGCTAGAGTCACAGGTTTATTAACAAAAGAGTTGACAGACGCTGAGATCAGATGGAGCTGGGGCGCAGGGTGGTGGAGATACGCACCAGATGCAGCTGAACAGATACTAAGGAACTTAAGATTCTCTCGAGGGCCTGATGGAAAGTGGAGACTCCCGGATGGAACGCCGTGGAAAATGAAGTTGAACATTCCAGCAGGTTTCGAGTATGATGCAATAGACCTAGGACTTGCTGTTGCAGAACAGTGGAGGAAGTTTGGAATAGATGTAGAGGTAATACCGCTAGAAGCAGCAGCCTTCTGGGTACCACAGCTAAATAATGGAGCATTCGAGGTTGGCTCGTATTGGGGCATAAGTGGAAACGATCCCACTGCATTGCCCATACACTTTGAGACGTGGAGGTGCGCCTACGTAAGACCTATAGGCGAGTACGCAGCAAATGGTGTAAGGTACTGCAATAGAAAGTTTGACGAAGCATTGTTAAGAGCACTTGCAAACCCACCTGGAAGTTCTGAAGCAGTAGCCGCTCTAAAAGAAGCGGTGCTCACAATGATTAGAGACATGCCGGTTGCATGGGCTGGAAATTGTAAGAAGTTACTTCCAATACTGACAGATTACTTCACGAACTGGCCATCGGCCTACAACTTCTACACAGGGATTAAGCCATGGGGCAACCAAATGGCACAACAAGTAATAGGCAATCTAATACCCGTCAAAACAGCCGTAGACACACCAACTAGTAGGCCAGTAAATGAACCTCCCCCAGGGACGATAACATTCCCCACACTTCCCGAAGAAGCAATGAAGAAGTTAGCGGAAGCAATGGCAAGGCCTACTCCAACGCCTTCACCTACTCCATCTCCAACGCCTACTCCTGGCATCGTTACTGTTACCGTTACATCGATAACTACAGCTGTGGTGACATCAACATCCATGGTGACTGCAACCAGGGTAGAGACAGTCACATCTACTAAGATTGAAACTGTGGTAGAATGGACAACACCAGCCTTGATAGCAGCAGTACTACTGATAGTAGGAGTAGCAGTAGGATACATAATAAAAAGAAAATAGAATATAAAATCATACAAACAATTCCACTTCATTAATTTTTTAATAAAATTACAGGTTAATCTTACTAACCTAATATAGTGGATGTTAATGGATGTAGAAGCGCTGGTAAATAGTTTCAGAATTAGGATGTTTCATATAAACAGCGTTAATATTGGTGTAGCAATAGATTTTGGCCCAAGGATACTGTACGTGGCACCTGAAGATAAACCTGAGTTTAACCTATTTAGCATCTTACCGGATTTTGGCATTAATACTCCAGATGGGTTCTGGAGAATCTACGGTGGCCACAGGCTCTGGACTTCACCTGAGGCAATGCCGAGATCCTATTCCCTGGACAACTACCCTGTCTCTATTGAGGTTAGAGAGGGTAGTGTAATAGTATCCGGTAGTCCAGAGCCGGGTAACTCTGTGTTAAAAAGTATTGCGTTAAAACCCTCCTTTATTAATGGTGCTGTTGAAGTAATCCACAGCATTAAAAATATTGGTAGGTGGCCTATAGAATTTTCGTGCTGGGCTCTCTCGGTTATGAGGAGAGGCGGGTTTGCGATAATACCTATAAAACCGAGGCCTATTGATGAGAGGGGCCTTCTACCTGATAGAGTGATATCTATATGGCCCTATACTAGACTTACAGATGAAAGATTTATTCTCTCTAACAACTACATATTCATTATACAGGATCCATCTGTAGAAAGACCATTTAAGATAGGAGTAAGAGCAAATCCTCCTTGGACAGCTTATTATGTGGAGGGCTATGCGTTTGTAAAAATATTTAAATACGAAAGAGCAGTGTATCCTGATTTTAGCGTCTCGGTAGAGGTTTATACAAATAATTTATTTCTAGAGCTTGAAACAGTGGGACCTTTAAGAAGAGTTGAGCCCGGGGAAGTAAATGTGCACACTGAGATCTGGAAAGTTGTTAAGGTGGGAAGCCTAAATCCTAACGAAGAGGATGTAGTTAGTAAACTAGAACAGAAGCTTCCAACAGCACTTGTGGAGTGGAGTGCATGAAGGCTGCAAAATTACTTCACATTTCTGTATCCTAAATCTAGTTTTTTCGGAAGTTAGATCGACTGCCACGTCTATATTAACATACATGTTCGTCTGTGGTAAACTTATGAGCGGAAGATTTATACGTGCCGATCTGCGTTTCTATACCGGGGTGGCGGTGTACTATGGTTAGGTATGACTCGCTGAGTAGATTAGATGAATTCAAGGGATTTTTAGAGGGTAATGCTGTCAATAAGTTTCTAGAAGTATTTGATATAAAGTTTGGGAGCGGAACATGGGCGGCGGGGCCTTTCAGTGATAGATTTATGGGGAGAGGTTATTCACCAGAGCTGGCCTCTGATATAATATCAAAGCTTGAGAGGATAAGGAAGGCAGGGATAAGCGCTTTTGTCCCCATTAACGTGGAGTTCTTTGACGAGAGTTTCAATATCAGATGGGATTTGGTTGACAGTGTAGGAAGGTACGCTGAAGCAAACGATATGGTGATTGCTGGATTTGCTATAGATCTCTCAGGTATTCCACAGTTTAAGCATGGTACCCTTGCTAATCCTAATCCTTCTCTAAGGAGGAAATCTATGGAGATAATCATAAATAGCATGGAAATAGCTAAAAGGCTGAATGTTGATGTGGTCTCATTCTGGCCTGGCCAGGATGGATGGGACTATAGCTTTGAGGTTAATCATGGTAAGATGATAGCAACATTCCTAGATGGATTAAGGGAGCTCGCTTATGAAGCAGTTAAAAGAAATATGATGTTGTGTATTGAAGCTAAGCTTAAGGAACCTAGGGAGGGCAACATGATCATACCGACAACTCATGCCGCTATAGCTATGGCTAAAAAGATAAATGATGAGCTTAATAAAAGGGCCGTTGGTATAACTATAGACTATGGACACGAACTTATGTATGCTGTTGAGCCTGCTTATACTGTGTATCTCTCACGCTATTTTGATGTACCTCTCTTATCTATACACATAAATACGGCTAAGACCCATAGTAACGATGAGGATAGAGTTGTAGGTACTGGGGATATCTGGCAACTCATAGATTTTCTCTATGCAACAATAGATGTCGGATATAATGGATGGTACATACTTGATCAATTTACATACAGAATGGATCCTGTGGATGGTATGAGACTATCCAAAGAATTCTTTGTCAATGCAATGAAGAAGGCTCTAGAAATTTATAGACACAGAGATGAAATTGAGAAGGTTAGAGAGGGAGGAGACGAAGCAAAGGTGCTTGATTTAGTTAAAGAGATACTATACAACTTCTAACCTCAAAATATATCATCTTTTTATCCTCATATAACAATAGACTATGGCATCACTTTATAGAAGCTCTAAACACTATCTTTTCATAAAGTGATGCATTTATTCCACTGCTGTATCCCTCCACGAGGTTCTCTTCTTTATGAAGAGAAATTCGGAGTTGAAGCGCTGGAGTGGCATTATTAATAGAATCTGCACAATCATTTAAATCAATATAATAAGTAGACAGTATGCTAGAGGAAATTCTAGCCTAATAGCTTGATTTATTACGGTGGGGAAGGCTACCCCTAAATAGATTAGTAATGAATATAACCTATAGACTTATATAGTTTCCCAGCTTCAAGTGTCTACGGGGGAGCCATTGCCTCAAGAATTGTCAAAATACATTGAAGAGCTCCTGAAACTTCCTGAGGAGGAGGCCATTAATACGCTTGTTAAGAGGATTATTTATCCGGACTTCAGTATGGCATTTGAAAAAGCTAGAAGAATTCTATGTGTTGCTCCACACCCTGACGACTGTGAGGTTGGTGCAGGTGGCACAATAGCGCTACTTAGCAGAATGGGTAAGGAGGTCTCAATAGTTATAGCTACTGATGGTTCCTTAGGAACATCAGATCCAAACCTACCACCGCAGAAACTAGCATTTATTCGTATGGCTGAGCAGGAAGAGGCTGCTAAAATAATGGGTGTGAGGAAGGTTGTATGGTTAGGCTATAAGGACGGGTATATGCCGTATGATAAGGAGGCTAGAGCGAAGCTTGTTGAGGTTATAAGGGTTCTGAAACCAGATATACTGCTTTCACCAGATCCATGGCTTTCCTACGAAGCTCATCCAGACCACAGAAACACAGGCCTCTTGACAGCTGATGCAATTATGGCATCAGGAAATCCACACTATGTTGAGGAGGGCGCACTGATAGGTTTAGAGCCCTGGCGGGTAAGATATGTAGCATTCTACTACACATCAAAACCAAACTACTACTACAACATAACAGACACTATGGATGTTAAGATGATGGCTCTAAAGGCTCACAAATCACAGTTTGAAGCTAATTGGAATGAATTTGAAATGATGATGAGATTTATAGCAGCTCTATATGGCAAGAGGACTGGGGTAAAGTATGCAGAAGCATTTAAGCTACTTCCATTACAACTGCTGCACGCTATACCATTTACGGAAATAATATAGAGTATTGCATCCTCAGGCTACTCTGTACCACAGTAAATTCGAGCCTGGGGTGTGATTGAAGATTTGGAGAGGAAAAAGATTAATCAAATACTACGTTGTGTATGGAGATTTCTAGGAATAGCAGCGGCTATTTCAGCATGGTTGACCATCCTGCTCTCTATATTGCAAAACCAGTGGTTTGATTTATACAAACATGCGCTTAGCGACCTAGGAGATCCAAAGGCCAACAAACCTTGGATCTACAACGGTGGTTTGATAATAGTTGGAGCAATGACATGCGTGTACTCCTTCTATATTGTGTATAGATCAAGTAATAAGGGGCATGCATTTGCCTCCGCACTCATCTTTACAGCAGGAGTATTTCTGGCCCTAATAGGTATCTACCCAAGTGGAACTAGACCCCACACCTTTGTCTCTACCTGGTTCTTTGTACAAATGTGGTTAGCTACCATAGCAACAATGATTGCTATGATAATGGATAGGAATACTATCTATGCTATAATACCGGGAATAGTAGCTGTTGCTGGGCCATTGGGTGCAGTATTTATCAGATGGCCTTCTATAGCACTTCTGGAAATCTTTGGGATCCTACTCATAGATGTTTATATTATCGTATTAACACTCTATTTCTAAAATCAGCAAATTTTTGTTGGCTGAGAACTGTTTAAGACTTTGCCCTAGTTATGCATAGCTATTGAGAGGCAGGCGTTACAGTACTAAGAATTAAATATTTAAATTTTAGAAGAGGAGCCTTTTTCTACGGTGGTGGTATGAGTTATAAACCGGATTGGGTTGATCTTAGAAAGCATTATGAGATTTTCAGTAAGGAGTGCAGGCCAGCATGGTTTCATGACGCTAAGCTTGGGGTTATAATTCACTGGGGTTTGTATTCCGTGCCAGGCTGGGCTCCACCACTTGGTGAGCTCAGCTATATTCCTGAGGTCTACGGTTGGAATTTCTGGTTTAAGTACAACCCATATGCAGAGTGGTACTTCAATACGTTAAGGGTGGCTGGAAGCGCTACGACAGTATTTCACGAACTTACCTACGGTAAAGACTTTCATTATGATATGTTTGCTAAAGTATTTGAAGAGGAGTCAAGTAAATGGAGAGCTTCTGAGTGGGTTAGGTTATTTGCAAAAAGTGGGGTAAGGTACGTGGTTTTTGTTACCAAACATCACGATGGATATCTCCTCTGGCCAAGCGATATTAAGAATCCCAAGAAACCAGGTTGGTTCTCTACAAGAGATTTTGTAGGTGAGCTTGAAAGGGAGTGCAAATCTTCGAATATTAGATTTGCAGCATATTATTCAAGCGGTGTCGATTGGACATTCAATGCTACTATCATAACCGACCACGAGTCGCTCAAAAATGCACTCATCTTTGGCAACGATTATAGGGAGTACCTGGAAAAACATTGGTATGAACTTATTGACAAATATAAGCCCGATATACTGTGGAGTGATATGGGATACCCATTTGAAGACGATCTGCCCAAACTATTCTCATACTACTATAACACTATTGGGGATGGCATCGTAAACGATAGATTTACTAAAAGACATTACGACTTTACGACACCTGAATACAGGCTAATCAATAGAGCCTCGGAGGAGAAGTGGGAAACTGTTAGAGGAATAGGCTACTCATTCGGATATAATAGGGCTGAGGGACAGGAGCACAGCCTATCCTTTGAAAAACTTGTGCATCTACTGATAGATGTTATTAGTAAAAACGGTAATCTATTACTTGGTGTTACACCGAAAGCAGATGGAACGATACCCCACCATCAATCAGAAGCCCTTCTAAAACTTGGACAGTGGCTGAAAATCTATGGTGAAGCTGTGTATGGAACAAGGCCATGGGTGCAGGCGGAAGGTATTGCAATAGGGATTGATGACGGTATACCAGTTAGATTTGTTAGAGGGAACGGGAAGCTGTACGTATTTCTGCTAGGAAGAGCAAAATCTAGAAAACTGAT
>JANXEL010000051.1 GCA_025058535.1 Ignisphaera sp.
CTTCTCCATATCGCTCCTCTTAACCCTTCTAACAGCCATAATACCCTTCTTAGCAAGATAGTGCTGAGCAACATCATCAATACCCTTCTGACATACTACAACAGTTGCACCAACAGAAGCGAGCTTCTCAACCATATCCCTAAGTATCTTTGCCTCTTCCTCAAGGAACGATCTTATCTGATCTGGAGATGTAATATTTATTTTTGCCGTTATATCCGGTTTCTCTATTTCTAGTGGAGCATCTAGGAGGGCTATTCTTGCACCCTCAACCCTTCTAGGCATTGCAGGATGCACAACCTCCTTATCAAGGACAATACCATAGACAAGCTGGCTGTCTAGCAAACTACCTCCTCTCTTCTTTTCTATCTTAACCATATCGAGCTTAACATCGTATGTTCCATCACTTCTCTTTTCCGCTACTGTAAATGCTGCTTCAAGAATCATATCCATTAGCCTATCTATGACGTCAGGTGTTGCTATATACTTACTAGCGAGGGCTGTGTGTAGAGCTTTCTTCAACTCCTGCTTAGCTCGCTTCCTGTCCTCTGGGTTTTCAAGATCTCCAATCTGTACCTTAGTTGCTGTTTCATCAAGTATTTCTAACGCTTTATTAAGAGCCTTCTTATAGCCTTCTATTACTGTTGTTGGATGTACTCCTTGATCAAGGAGCTGCTCAGCTTTCTCTAATAATGAGCCCGCCAATACCACAACAGATGTTGTACCGTCTCCTACCTCAGCATCGACAGCCTTGGCTGCCTCAACTAGTAGCTTAGCCGATGGATGCTGAACCTCCATTTCCTTAACAATAGTAGCCCCATCATTTGTTACCGTAATGTCTCCAAAACTATCTACGAGCATCTTATCCAATCCTCTAGGACCTAAACTGGTGCGCAGTATTTCTGCAAGCACTCTAGCCGCCATTATATTGGCTCTCAATGCTTCTTTTCCATGTGTTCTAGATGTGCCTTCCTTGAGTATCAGCACAGGTACTCCATATAGTGCCATATCTTACACCAAGTGGGGTGAACTGCAGAGGTTCTATATAAGCTTTTATGAAGCCTTGCTATTTTCAACTATTTAACCTATTTTCGATTTAAATTTAGCACAATAGTGACACACATCACTAATATCATAAGAACCACAGTATCTGCACTTTTTAACCTCTCCAAAAACGTAGCTTTGTAATATTTCAACAGATTTGCTGCTAGAGTACATTAACTCCGGAGAGGTGCGAAGAATAATACCTGCGTGCTTGAAAAATTCTGCTTTCTCGTCAAATTCACACTTGCCTATATCTAATTCAATTACGTGTTTATCCGTTAATGCCAGATACAGCACATCATCCGAAACCACGTAGTAAAAGGGTCTCGTTATCTTAACGTTGTCTATTTCTCTAATAGGCAGCCCCTCACTAAAGACGGTTCTAGATGTAGTTAACAATCCAAATAATGATAAAGTTGATAGCTCGTCCCTATACAATGGAACTGCTATAAATTCTATGTTGCTCTCTCTTGCAATTTTTATTGCTATATATTCTCCATATTTAAGCCACTCTATGAAGTCCCTTGTCGTAAATTCATCGTCTACCTCGATTACTCCATACCTATCAGCCTTCATTATATCTCTAATCATTTTACAATTAATATACTTGCTAAAGCATAACACCGTTATACCTGCATTGAAATCTCTTATAGCTGATTCATATATTGAAAGAGCCGCTATAGACAGAAGTGGACTGTTTGCCATGAGTAAAAACATGATACTACAATTCTTTCTAATCATTTTATAGTAGTGAAGCGCTTTTCTAACCTGCCTAACTACACTACTATATAAACACAGCCTACACAGTTTCTCTCCGGACGTTCTTCGCTTAAAAACAGCATACCTCTTTCTACAAGAGCTGCAGTATGTAAGCCCTTTTTCAATATACATCGCTTGCGATCACTTTACGGTGAATCTTATGATTACTGAGCGCCTCTTTAAACTATCCTTAATTCCTCTTTTCAACATCTCCATATCATTAGCAATATTCTCTGTAACATCTTCCTGTGTAAATATACACACACCATTTAAAAAGACTTTTATGAGTGATCTTCGCTTAGCTACATCAGTTTCAAATTCTTGCAGCAAATTCTTAACAACTTCTACATCTGTTATAACTACCTTGATGTTAGACTCGAGTTGGGATTCTAGATTCCTTAAAAGGGTTTCCAAGTATTTCCACAGCCTTGCTCCCTTATCTGCTATTCCCATAACGATTAGAGGGTTTCTGGAAATAGTATCTGTATATTCATTCTCATCAAATAACTCTATGACCATTTACTGTTGTGCACCTCTATCAATGATTTTATGAACTCCTTTTCATTACTACTCAGAACAACTTCTATGTCTAGAGGATCTCTAGTGTCTGTCGGTGGTTTTAAACCTATGCTGCTTAAGTAGACGTATCCGTAGTTCACGGCCTTCATGATCTCCTCTGTGCTATAGTTTTTAATGAACTCCTTCAGCAGCTCTATAAAGTTTACGTGCTCTTTAATGTTTTTTTCGGAAACCGTAGAGCCGCATACTGCACATGTAAGATCAGGCATTAGAGCGTTGAATTTACATATAGGGCAGGAAACTGGTAGTACTGGGTATCTCTTTGCTATCCAGTACCTATCCCAGCACTCTCTCAATCTATCAATTAGATCATTACGTCCCTTGGTTACAAGCTCCCTATATAATCTTGGAGCATATGTTAAAATAGCTTCACCAATATTATTGACTATAAACTCGATTTGAACATCCGTCAGAACGTCTCTTAGCTCAAGAATCATGGTAGCTACAATAGGATATAGAAATGTGATATTCCTTTTAAACCTCCTAACAATAACATCTAAATCGAGAGTTGAAGATTCGCCTCTAATCATGTCAACAATACTAGTAGCTATCTTCATGTATTCTTCATTTGAGAGTTCTAAGAATTGTAGACCAAGCGCCTCTATAAGCTCATTCAAATGTTTTTCAACCCATCCCTCAGTATCTACATACCTTCTTTTGGGTGTTGATGATTTTTTACCCCTAGCCCTCACCTCATCTGTTTCTGCTAAATCTTGCCTTCTATTAAATTCTTTATCCGGTTCCTTATCACTGTCTCCCTTTCCTGTGCGAGGCAACGGTGACGACACCTCATTACACATTTGTATTAGATGTGGTAACACACCTTATAATTATGGTTGATCCTCTTCTTCTGCCCTATTATAATTTAATACTTTAACTTAAAACCCTCTAACAATTATACTGGATGCAGCATCTAGAGCTGCGCTCTAACCAACTTGCCAGTTCCGTACGACAACACACGATGAGGATATATTACCAGAATATTATCTCCTAACACATATGAGTCTGTAGTTTTGCCTAACAGTTCTAGTTATTAGCTCTGAAACTGTTCTATTTTTAGCAAATTTGGGTGAGGAACTACATGAGTAGAGAGACGTTAATGGGTACCAACTCTACGGTTATAGCGCACACCAACGCTCCCAACATAATTGTCATTAAGCGTAATGGTAGTAGAGAGTCCTTTAAAGTGGATAAGTTAGTATCAAGTATACTTAAGGCGTGCAATAATCGATGTAGCCAAAGTGAAATCAGCGAAATTGTGAATGGTTTAATAGAAGAGATAAAGACGCACTTAGAAATTTCAACAAGTGAATTGGTTGATAGAATAGAAAGAATAATGATCACGCGAAGCTTTGAAGATCCAAAATGGCTTGAGATAGCCAAATCGTACGAACTCGGTAAAATCTATAAGGATGTTCGTGGAAGAGAAAAAATTGAGATTGATTCGAGAGATCTTGCACTAACATTTCCAGCCATAAAGGTGCTCGAAAGTAGATATTTGTTAAAAGATCCTGAAACTGGGCGTTTTCTTGAAACTCCACAAACTATGTTTAAGAGAGTTGCAAAAGCTATGGCAAACGTAGAACGTGAGTATTGCTTAAAACTAAAGTTTAACAACCATAACAAGTGCAGTGAAGTGGCTGCATACTGGGAAGAAAAATTCTACGAACTCATGAGCAGCCTTAAGTTTCTACCTAATTCCCCTACATTAATGAACGCTGGTACTAGATTGGGAATACTGTCGGCTTGTTTTGTCATACCCGTTAGAGACTCTATTATTACAAAAGATGGTGAAGGAATCTATGATGCATTAAGGGCGCAGGCTGTAATATTTCAGCACGGTGGTGGAACAGGTTTTGATTTCTCTGAATTGAGGCCCGAGGGAGATGTTGTCATTTCGACAGCAGGTGTCGCTAGTGGACCGGTATCATTCATGAGGGTATTTGACGTGAATACAGAGATCATTAAGCAGGGTGGTAAAAGGAGAGGCGCTAACATGGGCGTGCTTCATATATGGCATCCTGATGTGGAGAAGTTTATTGAAGTCAAAAGCGGGAAATTTAAGGATGCTGCTCTACAGAACTTTAACATTAGTGTTGGAGTATACGACTACTTTATGCATGCAGCACTGAATGGTGGATTGGTGCCCTTTGTAAACCCCAGAAAAACGAAATTGTGCACTGATAAAGGAAGCGATTCTAAGTACTATGCAATTGTGCGAGCGAGGGATTATATAAGTAATGAATGGGTTCAAGAAGAAATTGAAAAGGAGTTAGAAGCCAACAACAATAGAATTTGGCTAGACGAATCAGTTATAATCACGTTAGATGAAGCAATGGCAATAGCAGAAGAAAACAGTGCTATAACAGGATTTGTAGATGCTAAGAAACTGTTTGAAAAAATCATAAAAAGTGCTTGGGATTCCGGAGACCCAGGATTACTATTTATTGACACAATAAATAGGAGGCACCCAACATGGTATTTGGGGAAAATAAATTCAACAAATCCGTGCGGAGAACAGCCGCTGCTTCCATGGGAAAGCTGTAATCTAGGAAGTGTGGATATATCTAAATATGTGTATACTAATGCTGAAGGTAATCCTAGAATAGCTTGGCACGCTCTAGCTGAAGATCTAAAAACAATTGTTAGATTCATGGACGACGTCATAGACGCTAGTCAATGGCCACTTGCACAACTTGAATTGATGGCTAAAAAAACTAGAAAAATAGGTGTTGGTATAATGGGATGGGCTTACATGCTGATAAAATTAGGTATACCTTATGATAGCGTAGATGCTATATACCTAGCATACTATCTCGCTGAGTGGCTAGAATACAATCTAGCGTTGGCCAGCATAGAGCTTGCAAAGGAGCGGGGTTCATTCCCAGCGTATATTACTTCCAAATATAGACCTACATGGCTAACAGCTAAACCAATGGAGGAATTAATTAAAATAGCAAAAATAGATGAAAAACCGACTCAAAAATTATTATCAATAATCTCAGATAGACCCCCAGTTGACTGGAAATTCGTTGAAGAGCTTCGTATGAAATATGGTATTAGAAATGCCACCCTAACTAGTATAGCACCGACCGGCACCATAAGTATAATCGCCGGCACTAGTTCGGGTATAGAACCCCTTTTTGCTGTTGCATATGAAAGACACGTATCGATCGGCACGTTTATTGAAATTGACAGAATCTTCCTAGAATATCTGAGAAACTATGATCTAGATGACCCTCAGCTAATAAAGAACATCGCTGAAAGAGGTAGTATCGAAGATCTATTCTATATTCCAAAGGCTCTGAAGAGATTGTTCAGAACATCCCACGACATTGATCCCAAATGGCATCTTCTCCATCAAGCTGCATGGCAACAGTGGATATGCGGTGGCGTATCAAAGACTGTTAACCTAAAATTTGATGCCACTGTTGATACGGTAAGAGAAGTATACACCCTGGCATGGCTTCTAGGATGCAAGGGAATTACTGTATATCGGGATAAATCTAAGAGTCAGCAGGTCCTCTACATAGGTGTAAAGATGAGTCAAACGCTACAAAAGGATGAAAAGGTTGAAAAAATGCAGGAATCAAAGCAAAAGTTTACAGTAATGTTAGGGGAGAGTCTCGCTGAAGCTATAGAGATGTCTGCCCAGCAAGGCTGCTCTACTTGCAAGTACTGAAAATTAGAGTATTACTGTGCTGATTTTTATGAATCAATTATAAATCATGTAGTGGAGCCACAATCATTCACACCGTTCCTAAGTACAGGTTGCGTGCTAGAGAACCGACTAAGGTCAAATTGCTCTGCTAAGGATAACCCATAATTATCCGAAGTAGAGGAAGGGTTAGTAATTAATCTTTCATGGACCATGCATAGTTCTGAGTAACTCATGTTCTTTATTTTCTTACTATATTCTATGAGCCATGCAAAACCGTTGTTCTTTGAGATTGTATTAGCAAAATGATGCACTATCCATGCATTTACTATAGCTCTTCCGCGGAAAGTTAATAACATTTTTTCTAGATTCTCTATATAAGAAAATCCAGTCTTTGTAAGAGCCTTTAATAGAATTCTCCATTCTTCATCAGTTAAATCCTTTCTGCCAAAAGAAGCATTGCCGTTTCCTATGTACCTTTCACCGTAACCTGGTATGATTATCTTTCCATAAGCAGCCTTCGTCCTCCATGAAGTAGAATCTAGCGAATTTATACCAAAAACTTTAAGTACATTGTACATTGTTGGAGTTCCTCCTACTCCTAGTGCATGTATTTTTCCTTTAAATAGCTTCGATACTATAGCAAGTGCAACAATGGGTGCTATTCTGCTCCCTCTACCGTTTTTTGCTAGTGTAGGGGGGACTATTCCTCCAAAAGCTATCAGATCTACTCCATATCCCCTATAAATATCTATTGCCTCCAGCATCTTATAACAATCATAGCAGTGTACTATAGGAATCACCTTTTTATCGTCTAACTTAGTGTACAAGACTTCAAAATTCTTAATATTTTCTAAAAACTGCTGCCGTGATACTAGGCAAAGCTGGTTTGGCGGAATGTCTAGCGACATATATATGTCTGCCTCCAGCTTTCTATACTTCTTAATTATGCTCTCCAAACTGATCTTCAAACCCTTAATCATTATTTGATATCCACCTGAATCAACCCAGACAGTCAAAGCATCAGGTCTTGGCCATCTCCACCTTAAGCTATTTACCATTATCTCGATATTCGGCATATATTCCCAAAGTCTTATCATCGTGTCTGGAATTCCAAAGACTATCTTTGGATTTGTTTCTGCAATACCAATTCACCATCAATTCTATTTATATATCAAATTTACCACTCTAATCTTCGCAATCACAGTGTATTTAAGGGGCCACACACATCATAATAGTGTAGTGGTGTCTCTAAGGAAATGAAAGAGCTTATACTGAAATTGGCAAAATCAATTAAACACCACCCACTCTCGCTACTTACCTTCTATGATGATGCTGGAGACATAATGTATAATTCTATGAGATTTCTAATAAAAGTTGACGGATTTGCGTTTTCAAGAGCTAAATATGCCTGGTGTAGCTATAGAGATGTGGGATTCAGAGCAGTAACAGCAGCCGTTAGTGATGTTATAGCTAAGGGCTGTAGACCAATAGCTTATGCCATTTCAGTGGGATTAACAGGAAAATCGCTTGATGAATTGGAGGAAGTTATAAGAGGTGCTACGGATGCTATTACTGTTTACGGAGGCTATATAGTTAACATAGATACAAATTCTGGAAATGATGACTGGATAGACGTATTTGTCCTTGCTGACTGTAAATATGCACCAATTCCGAGGGTGGTTAAACCATGTAATACCATCCTACTTCCGCGTAGAATTGGCGACACTACTATAGCATATATATCTCATCTTAACAACGATGTCAGCAATCTCAGTCAAAACTTAATTGAAATTTCGTGTAGACCATTAGCAGAATTAAAACTGGTGGAAGTTATTGAGAAGCATAGAAATTGCATTACTGGTTCAATTGATATAAGTGATACATTTGCTGAAGCACTTTATGACCTTGTGACAACCTCTAACTATGGAATCTTGTTAAATGCATTACCTCACAGTATTGCCTCCTACAGCCTTCTCAATTTCTATTATACTAATAAAGATAAATATAATGATATAATAGAATTGATACTGATGGCAAATGAGGAATACGTTCCAGTTCTAGCTATCAATAACTGGTGCCTTGATGAACTAACCCTATCGCTCATATCAATGGGATTTGAACCTGTGATTTTGGGCTATGGAATAACAGAAAATGAGGTTTCCTGGATGGGTAGAAGAATTCCAAAGATGGTCTGGAACCATGTACGCTCGAGAATACTTCTAATAGATGAATAGATGTGAAATTCACTACCGGTAGTGTTATATATTACCACTATTGCACTGCATTAAGAGAGTGGGTAACCTTAAAACAAAGGGGTCGCAGTTGACCAGCCAACCATCTAATGTAGTACAATTCAATGGATTCAACCACACTGTGAGCGTAGGCAAGAGAGTTATCCATGTCGGTGGGCAATTGCCACCACTGAGAGATCGAGAAAAGCTCGTAAGGTACACCTCATCACTTTGTCCAAATTGTTTTAGAGTTCTACCCGCAGTAATAATTGAAAGAGAGAGTGCACTATTCATTAGACGCATGTGTCCGGAACATGGAGAAATTGAAGAAATATATTTTGCCAGCTCTGAAATGGCCAAGCGCTTTGAAAAGTACACCTATGAAGGTGATGGTGTTGATCAGCCCTATACTACTGCAAATTCTCCCTGCCCGTTCAACTGTGGTCTATGCCCATTACATAAAACTCGTACAGCGCTACTGAACATTGTTCTAACAAATAGATGCGACCTGAGTTGCTGGTACTGCTTCTACTACGCCGAGAAAGCTGGATATGTATATGAGCCAACAATAGACGATGTAATAAAGATGGTTGAAGCTCTAAGTAAGCAGAAGAATATTGCTGTAGCCATTCAGCTTACTGGAGGTGAACCGACCTTACGAGAAGACTTGATAGAAATAATTAGGACTATAAAGGGTATGGGTGTAACACATATCCAGCTTAATACCCATGGTATAAGATTTGCCGATCTGTATTTGAAGGATCCTAAAAAGGCGCTTGAATATACCAGGAATCTAAGAGCTGCCGGAATCAACACAGTCTACTTAAGCTTCGATGGTGTATCACCAGCAACGAATCCAAAAAACCATTGGGAGATACCATATGCATTAGAGGTTTTTAGAGGCGGCGGTATGACAAGTGTTGTCTTTGTTCCTACCGTGATAAAATCAGTTAATGATGGTGAACTTGGGGACATAGTAAGGATAGCTGCTTATAATATGGATATTGTAAGGGGTGTTAACTTTCAACCTGTAAGTCTTGTTGGTATGATGCGCAAGCAAGAGAGGGCTAAATTTAGAATAACAATACCTGAAGTTATTAAATTAATTGAAGAGCAAACCGAAGGTGAAATACCGGACACAGCGTGGTTTCCAGTTGGTGCTGCCGTACCTATAGCTAGATTTATTAAGATCTTAGGAGCATCTAAGCGAGCAGAATTCACGACCAATTCTATGTGTGGTGCTGCAACTTATGTGTATGTAAAAAGAGAGTCTGACGATGTGCGTTTCATCCCGATAACAGATTTTATTGATGCCAATGGATTACTTGATTATCTGGAGAAGAAATATGAAAGCTTAACAGATAAACCTAGATTATTAGCAAGGTTGCTGGGCCTAGCTAGTATAACAGCAATTCTGAATAAATATGTGCTATGGAATCGTGTACCCGATGAAATTAAAGCTGAACTCAAAAACATTCTATTAGAAATATTTATACGTAGAAACTATTCCGCATTAGGAAGATTTCATTACAAGTTTCTCTTCTTAGGCATGATGCACTTCATGGATGAGTGGAACTATGATGTAGGAAGAGTTATGAGATGCGCTGTGCACTATGCCCTTCCTGATGGACGGATAATACCATTTTGCGCATTTAATATCATAAATGACATTTATAGGGATACCCCCCAAAAAACTTATGGTATTCCAATAGAAGAGTATATGAAGAGGTATGGCGAAAAATCGATTTATGATCATAAGTATGTTAGAACAAAAGAATTAATAGAAAAGATGGCTAAGGGCGAAATATATCAACGGTTCTACCAACCTGTGCTCAACAGAGTGAGAAAGAAGTAGTATGTATTACTTCCATTAAATTGAACTATATTTTGCAGTTTTATGAACTTTGAGTCTCTTTTTATTATACAAAATGTGCTCACTAATGCATAAGAATCAATATAAATGAAGCTACTATAATAGTACTGTAACGCTATACCTGATCTAATTAGAAAGGGTTGTGAGGAAGACATTATGAACCTTAGAAGCTAAGAGTTGTGAAAAGTAAGCGATAGGGTCGTCCGTGCAGTGCTCTATTCCTGTGTTCTGGGTAAGTATCATCATTAGCGTGTACCATGAGAATAGCCAGAGATGCTAATTGCTAGTGAAGCTCATGGCACATTTTTATTTACTCTATCAATGAACTCGTCTATTATTTCTTTGATACTCATTCCGTCTACAATCTTAAGGTTAAACTTAACCCTAACAAATGGTTTACCAGTTTTAATTATGCGTGTTACATCAGCGGGTGATCCAAGAATCACAACATCACAGTTGGCACTATTTATTGTTTCCTCTAAATCATTCAATTGCTGCTGAGTATACCCAACACTGGGAAGTACGGGACCTATGTGACTATACATTTCATATATCTTTCGAATTATTCCTTTTGCATACGGTCTCGGATCAACAACTTCCGCATTATATTTCAATGCCGCAATATAGCCTGCACCGTACGGTAACCCACCATGGGTAACGGATGGTGCATCTTCTATAATGAGGGCCTTACGTCCTTCTAATAACTCTGGCTTGTCGACCTCCACCTCCATATCAGCTTTCACTATGTTGGCCCTCTTATTTACGCTCATAATGTTCTTTACTATTCTATTTACATCTTCAGTTCTTGCCTGTGATACTTTAGTAATTATAATTGTATCAGCAAGTCTTACATTGATTTCGCCTGGATATGAGTTTAACTCTATACCCGGACGCATGGCATCTGTGACAGTTACCTGATACCATGGTCTGTAAAACGGCACATCATTATTTCCTCCATCCCACAGTATTATATCAGCCTCTTGCTCAGCTTTGTTAAGAATCTCAATATAGTCTATGCCAGCTAGCACCTTCACTCCCATCCTTAAGTGGTGTTCGTACTCCTCTCTCTCCTCAATAGTAAGAGTGTATCTATCCAAATCGTCTATTGAATTGAATTCCTGCACTATCATCCTCTCAAAATCTCCGTATACCATAGGATGTCTTACAACAATAAACTTTAGATTTCTTTTAATCATTTCCTCGGCTACTGCCCTTGAAACTGTGCTTTTACCCGCACCCGTTTTAGTAGCTGATACCGCAAACACCGGCTTTATACTATCTATCATTGTTTCGAATGGGCTCACTAACTTAAATGAAGTGTTTGAAGATAGAACCAGCGATATTTTTCTCCCGAGCTCCGTATACGTTAGATCACTATAACTGAATACTACTTCGTCAACCTTAAATCTAGCTATAAGCTCAGGTAGCATTTCTTCAGGATAGATTGGTATTCCCTCTGGATACAGAGGTCCAGCTAGTAATGGTGGTAACCTCCTATATTCAATTCCAGGTATTTGTGCCATAGTAAATGCTACTACACGATAGTCTGGATTTTTCTTAAATAGAACAATATAGTTGTGAAAATCCCTCCCACCAGCACCCATAATAATAACTCTTTTCACC
Organism: Ignisphaera sp.; assembly: GCA_025058535.1. Classification (GTDB taxonomy): domain Archaea; phylum Thermoproteota; class Thermoprotei_A; order Sulfolobales; family Ignisphaeraceae; genus Ignisphaera. Next base: position 11,768 of record JANXEL010000051.1, read on the forward strand.
ATGACCATCACATCGTTAATCCAAATTCATTGAGCCTTGCACTAAATAGGTATCCTATATCTATCACGAAATTTGTTCCCTACGAGTTTAAAAGCTTCTATATTAATGTCTAATCTAAGTGAGGTGCAGAGCAGTTTGAGTCATCATATTGAACATGCTAAGCTCTATACATTTACAATACCAAAGATGAATGAGTACCGGATCGCTCTTATTGAGATTGTGCAAACCAAACCAAATAATAAAGCACTATCATTATCAATGCTTATAGCTAAAATCTTAAATAAACCACTTGAAAACAATACTAAACTCGTAATAAATGGTCATGGAATAAAAAACGTGCCTCCAGAGAGCCTTTCTTACATAGTTCATATACTTTCTTCTACAATAATACCCCTCTATCTACAGTCATTTGATCCATACTCCCAAGCACTAGTATCGTGTATTGATACGAACAAAAACGGTGAAATGACATTATTGAGCAGTGCTATTGTTACCAAGAAAAACTTTAAGAGTGCTGGCAAAAAACCCACAATATTCTTCCTAGTAGCTAGAGCCTCAGATAAAAGCATAAGTGCTAAGACTATAAAGCATTTTTACAAAAATTCTTGGAACATTTTAGTGCACAATCTCAAATCCTACTCTATAATGGAAGAGTCCACCTTACCTCAAAGAACCTTTACCTTACTAGTTATATTAAAAGAAAAGAGGCAGGACAACTTCATAGAAGTTACAGTACCAGAACTTCACGAAATGATAAGGGTTAGAATACCAATAATGAAGGCTTCCTGGAGCTTAGAGGATGTCCCCCCAAAGCTAAAACACGAATTAGAGACTGTAATTGTAAGACCGCTGGTCCTTCGTGCCAGTTATGCTCCAAGGGGGATTCTAATAACAGGTCCACCAGGTATAGGCAAGAGCGTTACTGCTGAAGCTATAGCATCTTCACTCAATCTAAAGATAGCGGAGCTCAAACCCAGTGCATATAGATCTATGTGGTATGGGTTAACTGAAAAGATACTCGAAGCTGCACTGCAGAACCTTAAATTTAAGAAAAACTTTATGATTCTTCTGGATGATGTGGACTTTCTCGTAGGTAGACAGATAGCCATACACGAAACTCATGTAAGTGAAATAACAATATTCTTAAGGTACTTGCAAGAGCCCTCGAGACCTTTAATAGTAATGACTACAAATACGCCTGAGATACTTGATCCTGCAATTATAAGACCTGGAAGAATTGATGCTGTATTAATTATGGGCTATCCCGATAGAGAATTTAGGAAATACATAGCAATTAGGAGCGCCAAGAGGTATAACATAAAGCTTGATGAAAAACTCGCTGAATACATCTCAACAATAACTCGCTGGTTCACAAACGCTGAGATAGATGCGTTAATAAGATTAGCTGCAAGCAAATCTAATGGAAATATTGATGAAGAGTCCATCCTTTGGGCTCGTCAACGATTCAATATAAATGAATCTTTGAGAAAAAGCATACAAGAACAACTGAGGTGGTACAGTGAACAATTCCAGGGTGTAGTAGTAAAGTATATAGCTAATGAAAACGAAATTTTATAGAGATCTCCGTATCCGTGCTAGATTTGTTGTATTCATGTAGTGCTCCGGGCACTTATTGCAGCTTCCTTGAATTAACGCATTGCATTACACAGTTATTGAGTGCGTTACCTATGTATTCCACATCACTATCA